>CAYXAZ010000058.1:0-22042 GCA_964463085.1 uncultured Flavobacteriaceae bacterium
ACGCAGACATATCACTCGTTATGGTGAGTAAGTTTTTGCGAGCATTCCCAATAATGACGTACAGTTTGGTTTTGAAGTAGAATACTTTTGCGGAATTAAGGTAATACTCATACAAACTTAAACAATGAAAAAAATCTTAAAAATCCTTTCAATTATAGTATTGGTATGTCTTGTTTTTGTCATCATGATACCCATAATTTTTGAAGGTAGAATCATTGATTTGGTAAAAAAAACCATCAATAATAATGTCAATGCTACACTCGATTTTGAAGATGCTGATCTAAGTTTATGGAGTAGTTTCCCTAATGCTGAAGTTTCGTTACAACAAGTTTCTTTGGTAAATAAAGCTCCTTTTGCAGGTGATACCCTTTTTAGTGCCAATGCAATTTATCTAAAAATACCTTTTAAAGATATTTTTAAGAGCGAATCAGACGGTATCAACATTACTAATTTTGTTGTTAATGAAGCCAATATTGCCATTAAAATTGATACTAGCGGAAATGCAAATTATGATATTACAATTGATAAAAATAATACGGGGGAAGTTAGTTCAAACACTTCAAGTTCTTTTCAATTAGGATTAAAATCTTATAAAATAACTAACAGTAACATTTCTTATGATGATGCTTCAAGTAAGATATTATTACAGTTATCAGATTTTAATCATTCAGGAACAGGAAATTTATCTTCAGAAGATTCAGAATTAAAAACAATAACAACAAGTTCAGTTTCATTTTTAAAAGATAGTATTGTCTACTTGAACAATAATAAAATTCAGCTAGATGCCGTATTAGGAATCAACTTTAAAGAGAATATCTATAGCTTTTTAGATAATAAAGCGACTATAAATCAATTGCCTTTGGTTTTTGACGGATTTGTAAAACTCAATGAAAATAATCAAGAAATTAAGATTTCTTTTAAAACACCTTCTTCTGACTTTAAAAATTTCTTAGCCTTGATTCCTGAAGTATATTCTAAAAGTATTGAAGGAGTTACTACAACGGGAAACTTTGATGTAAAAGGTAATATTGAAGGAATAGTAGATGATAATCACATTCCGAAATTTAATATCAGTATCAATTCAGATAATGCTTCTTTTAAGTACCCTGACTTACCGAAATCACTTAAAAATATCAATATCAATACAGAAATTGTAAATAAAACAGGTTTGACAAAAGATACTTATGTGGTTATAGATAAATTATCCTTTACCATCGATAAAGACGTTTTTAGTGCCAATGCAAAACTGTTAGACATAACTGAAAATATGAAGGTTTCTGCACATTTAGATGGGAATTTAAACTTAGCAAACCTTGAAAAAGTATACCCTGCTGAAGCGGTAAAAGGATTGAAAGGAATTTTAAATGTAAATGCTACTACAAATTTTGATATACTCTCTATTGAGAAAAAACAATATAAAAACACCAAAACGTCCGGAGTTTTTAAATTAGCCGATTTTGAGTATAGTTCTACAGAACTTAGTAATCCTTTAAAGGTAGAAAAAGCAGCTATTATTTTTACTCCCAACATTGTCCAATTAAATAGTTTTGATGCGCAATTAGGTAAAACAGATTTTACAACAACAGGTACCATTAAAAATTTATTAGGTTTTCTATTTAACGACGAAAACATCGAAGGGAATTTTAAGCTAATATCAAACACTTTTTCTGTGAATGATTTTATGATCTCTGAAACAGAAACCAATGATAAAAATGGTGAAACTAACACCATATCGGAAGAGCAAATTAAAATACCATCATTTTTAGATTGTACTATTGATGCCAAAGCAACTACTGTTTTATATGATAATATTATTTTAAAGAATGTATCAGGAACATTACAGATTAAAGATCAAAAGGTAGCATTAAAAAATATGAAGTCTAATATTTTTGGTGGCGCTTTAGGTTTTAATGGTAGTGTTTCTACGAAAGAAGCAATTTCTACCTTTAAAATGGATTTAGACATCAATAATTTTAATATTGGAGAGTCTTTTAAATCTTTAAAACTATTTCAAGCATTAGCTCCTATTGCAAATGTAATTCAAGGAAAAATTAACTCCAACATCAATTTATCGGGTAATTTAAACAACGATTTTACACCAGATCTGAATTCATTGAATGGCGATTTATTAGCTCAGCTATTGTCTTCAAAAATTTCGACTGAAAAATCACCATTATTACAAAGTTTAGAACAAAATTTCAGTTTTTTAGATACTAAAAAATTAAATCTTGAAAATTTAAAAACGTCTCTAACTTTTAAAGATGGTAAAGTCGCTCTAAAACCTTTTACCTTGAATTATGAAGATATAGAAATAGAAGTTTCCGGCAGTCATAATTTTGATACTTCTTTAGCTTATGATGCCGTTATAAATGTGCCTGCTAAATATTTAGGGAAAGAAGCCTCACGGCTGATTGCTCAATTGAATTATGAAGAGTTAAATGCTGTAAAAGTACCGATAAATGCATTGATTTCCGGAAAGTTTAGCAATCCCAGTATAAAAACTGATTTGAAAGCTGCCATTACCAATCTTAGTAAACAAATAGCCGGTAAACAAAAAGATAAGTTGATAGAAAAAGGCACAGACGAAGTTACCAATGTCTTGAATGATCTCCTTAACAGAAATAAAAAAGATTCTACGGCTACAGACACTATAAAAAAGGATGCCGTCAAAGAAACTGCAAAAGATATTCTAGGAGGGTTATTTGGAAAAAAGAAGAAAAAGAAGGATACTGTGAATTAGAAAAAAATTGTGAAAGTTTTTGTATATCCGTTTTTATATCAGTAGTTCAATATTGACTCTAATAAGACCTCACAGGTTTTAGAAACCTGTGAGGTCTTATGAAAAAATAAAAGAGTCATATTAATCCATATAAGATATACGATAAATTTTGCTTAGAAGTATTAAATTGGAATGCGGATAACGCAGATTTTTTTATGACTCAACACATATCTTTCTTGATAAAATCAGCGTCATCAGCATTCTATTGAAAAATATTAAATCAAAGTAAAAATGAAAAAAATAAATTATTTATCCTTGTTTTTAGTAGTGAACCTTTTGTTGTTCTTTTCATGCTCTTCACCAAAAGTTGTATATGATTATGATAAAGAAACTAATTTTAAGTCGTATAAAACATTTGATTTTTATCCTGAAATGCAGTTAGATATGAATCAATTGGATAGTACCAGAGTACTCAAACATTTAGAAAGTGCACTAGTATTAAAAGGTTTTAAAAAGTCATCTACACCAGATATTTTTGTAAATATTGTGTCTGAGCAATTTGAAACTCCTGCTAATAAAAGTATTGGTCTTGGTCTCGGTACTGGTGGTAGAAATGTAGGTGTTGGAATAGGTGGAGGTATTCCAATACGATCAAATACTTTAACACAATTATTTAAAGTTGATCTAATTGATGCTTCTAAAGACGCTTTGATTTGGCAAGGAACTTATGAAGGTAAGTTTAAAAAACGAATAACGCCAGAAGCAAAAAATGAGTATTTAAGAATAACTTTTGAGAAAATTTTCAGCAAATATCCTCCCCAATAATATTATTGAGTTAAACTTCTAAACAAACTTTCCAAATCTTGATTTTTTAATTGAGATTGCAACAATTTTAATCCATTATCATGCGCAAAATCAAAAATAGCAGACCGCATACCTTTATTGGTACTAAAAGTCAATTGCCAAGTATTATCATGTATATTAATCGCTTCTAAAAGCTTAGGAAGCTGTTGTAATAACTGCTCTTCAACTCGCAAATCAAACTCCACTTCAATGATTTGTTCTTTATCACTCTTTAACTCATTGAGCTTTTTATCTATTACTATTTGTCCTTTATTAATGATAATTACTCGATCACAAACCGCTTCTACTTCTTGCATGATATGAGTAGAAAATAATACTGTTTTAGTTTTACCAATTTCTTTGATCAGACTCCTAATTTCAACCAATTGATTTGGGTCTAAGCCAGTAGTGGGTTCATCCAGGATCAATACTTCAGGGTCATGCAATAAAGCTACTGCCAACCCAACTCGTTGACGATATCCTTTAGAAAGTTGACTTATCTTTTTATGTGCTTCTGGTGTTAAACCTACCTGTTCAATTACTTCATTGATTCGGTTTTTACTAACGCCATGTATGGAAGCGTTAAATTGAATATATTCCTTTACATACATATCTAAGTATAACGGATTATGTTCAGGTAAATAACCAATTGATTGTTTTACCAACATGGGTTTTTCAGCTACATTATGACCATTCACATATACTACTCCTTCAGTTTGAGCAATATAGGTGGTAATAATTTTCATCATGGTAGATTTTCCCGCTCCATTAGGTCCTAAAAATCCAACTATTTCACCCGAATTGATGGTAAAACTAATAGCATCTAATGCTTTTTGATTTCCGTAAGTTTTGGTTATGTTTTCGACTATTATTGACATGCAATCTTTTTTAACTGTAACAAAGAAACAAATCTTTAAAGGTAATTTCGTTACTTTTGAAAGTATTCGCTTTTTAATTGTATAAAAATATGAAATTCTTTAAGAAAAAGAGGTTTATTTTTTCATCCTTGTTTTTGATTGTATTTATTTTTATGAATTCATGTATGACTTTTAGAAAAAGTGATAAACGAATTTATAAAAAGTTTAAAAAAGTAAATAAAACACCTCAAATTTATCGTGAAAATTATAGGGGTAAGACGGTTCGGTATGTTTCAGCAAAACCTATCAAGAATAATTTACCAACCTTACTTTTTATACATGGTGCCCCTGGATCTGGAGATAGCTTTTTCAGGTATTTACAGGATGATGATCTGAGTAAAAAAGCTACTATTATTACATTAGACAGATTGGGTTATGGTTATTCTGATTATGGCAATGCAGAAACTTCTATTGAAAAACAAGCTGAAAGTATTTATACTATTATTCAAAAACACAAGTTAAATAATGTGGTTTTAATCGGCTGGTCTTATGGTGTTCCTATTGCTGCAAAAATGACGTATAAATATCCTGAAATTAAACATAGTGTGTTGGTTGCCGGTGCTATTTCTCCTGAAGACGAAAAGTTCTTTGGAATTGCTAAAGTAATACAATGGAAACTTACGCGTTGGATGTTCTCTAAAGCCTTGAAAGTTGCCGATGATGAAAAAATAACGCATGTAACTGAGCTTACTAAAATGTTAAACGATTGGGGAAAGATCAAAACACCTATTACTTATTACCACGGTACTAAAGATAAAATTGTATCTTATAAAAATATGGCTTTTATTAAAACTAAAGTAAACGATAGCTTACTTAATGCCATAACTGTAAAAGATGCTAATCACTTTATTTTGTTTAAAAATTACGGAATGGTAAAAAAAGAGTTACTTGCTATTTTAGATAATCTTGATAAATAAATAATTTTTATTTCCTTTACATAAAATTCAATGTAGTGTCTTACTCTGTTAATTTTCTAAGAACCCACTCTAAAGGTCCGGATTTTTTATTTTTTCGCCAGATAATGGCAAACAAAACGCAGAAAAAACTAAAGATCAAAGCATAAGTTAATGAAAACTCAATTGCATAGTTACCAAATTTTTTAATGTCGAATATTTCTATTATTCCCATCCCTATAATGACATGTGCTACATAAAATGTTAATGCCAATTGCCCTGTTTTTTTTAAAGCATCAACAATTTTACTATTCTCATATTTCTTAGCCAATAATATACAAAGAGAAATGACAAATATTGCGATGCAGCTTCCTGATAACATATAAATGGGTAATGGTGGCATTGGGCTTGTTCCTAAAACTTCTTTTAATTCAATAGCAATACCTTTATCTCCTTCTGATAAAAAAGAGATTAAACCATAAGATATAATATGGATAACAACAAAAATTATAAGGCTTATCCACAGCGTTTTTTTAATAAATGCATTGTCATTCAAGTTTTGTTTCCCAAACCATAAACCTATAAGCATAAATGCTGTCCACGGAATTACAGGGTGAAATCCATTGTAAAATAGATTTCTGACAAACCCGTTTATTGTCCAAAAGCTTTGATAGTCCATTGTTTCAAAATTCCAACCCAAATCAAAATTCCAGATCATCATTAAAAATGGATAAATAATGATAAGTAAAAATGCAAGTAATAAGATTATTTTTGAATTGCTTTTTACGAATAATAGGGTGATAATCATGTAAATACCATAAAAATGCAGAATGTCTGCAGGCCAAATTTCAATATATAAAAGACCAATAACAAAAAGAAGGAATGCTCTTTTAGCGATACTAATCTTAGATTTTTTTAATTTTTCATCTTTATTATTTTTTACAGCAGTATTTGTAATTAAAGCAATTCCGACTCCTGCTAAAACTACAAAAGTTGCTGCTGCTTTACCGTCAAAAATGTTTACAAATAATTTTACCCATTCATTTCCTTCTTGACCCAAAACCATTTTAAAATTGACTATTATCATACCAATAATAGCCAAGGCTCTTGCTACGTCAATTCCTACGATTCGTTTTTTTGTTTCGATCATGTTGCTTTTATAAATTTACCTAATCTGATCAAATAACGTGATTTCGACATAAAAAATATATGATAAATGTATTCATTTATCATATAATTAAGATGTTCTGCTGTCATTTCGAAAGAGGAACGTCCTGATAACTATCGGGAGAGGAATTTCTAATTTTCGAGATTCTACCCCCGAGTACTCGGGGTCTGAATAACAGAATTCAATAAGAATTCCTCAATCAAATTTTGATTGAGGATTTTTTTTTAGAACCCATAAGAAAGAGTTGCTTGAAACACAGAATTTTTAACGACACCTGTTGTTTTTGTAATATCTCTTAATCCTAAATTATAGCGAACTCCAATTTCTACGTTTTCCGTAATATGGAATCCGGTACCAACAGCCACTCCATAATCTAATCTTTTGTAACCTTTTGTAAGAAGGCTACTTCCTCTTTTACTTATTAAGACTCCCAATTGTGGTCCAACTTCAATACTGAATCTTTCTGTAGGATAAAACTTAGCAAGTAAAGGAAGTAAGTTTACATAGTTCAGTTTTACTTTTTTGACTCCTTGAACAGAAAATAAAACCTCAGAACGTAACGAAAATCTATCTGACAATCCATATTCAGCAAAAAACCCGGCAACCAAACCTATTTTAGCTTTTTCATCAATGTTTTTTAATTTAGAAAGATTTACACCTCCTTTTACACCAAATTGCACTACTGTTTCATTATTAGATTGTGCATTAATCGTACTGATACTCATAAGGAATAAACCTAAGGTCAATAATATTTTTGTAATTGTACTCATTGTTTTTTGTTTTTAATTATTATTAATGATTTTTAAATGTGGTACAAATATATTTTGAGAAAATGTTTTAATCGTTTTTCCCTATAATACCGAACAAAAAAAAGTGTCTTCAATTATCGGGAAAACAGTTGTTTACATTATAAGGTGTTGATAATCAGCAAATAATATTAATGGGTGTTTTCGTGAAGTTTTTTAAATTCTGTTGGGGTTTGTTGGATGTTTTTTTTGAAGGCTGTATAGAAAGCTCCTTTACTGTTAAAACCTACATCTAAATAAATAGCATAAATAGTATCCGGATTGGGTTTTAGTAATTTTTTTTTAGCTTCTTCTATTCTAAATTGGTTAATATAGTCTGAAAATCCCATTTGGGCGTTCTCATTAATGGCTTGCGAAATATGATGTACTGATTTATTAAGCATCTCTGCCAGGGTATTTAACTTAACATCAAAATCAAGATAGAGCTGTTCTTCTTTAACACTTTCTTCAATCAATTGAAATAACTCGGAAGAGTCAGACAATGAGGATTTTATATATTTTTTTTTGATTATTTCCGGCAGATCTTCAAAAGAACCTGTAAAAGCAAATACAGGAAAATACATCATAGAATATGTCATTATAAAGAAAAAAATCGCAAACAATAGTGTTTCCAATTTCATGTAAGATTCATAATTTTCAATATTATTAGTATTAATTACAGTATTAATAAAACTGCCAAATTGCAAGATGATATTTAATATTATTACAATTTTAATCCACTTATAATGTAGTTGTTGGGTTTTATTTAAGATAAGGGAAAGTGGAGTTCGTTTTAACTTAAAAAAAGCGGTTATCAATAAAATGATATTTATTAAACTGGTGGTAAGATATTCTAATTCTATCCAAGATAGTAAGTCAAGTGAATCATTGGCTGAAAATAATTCGTCGATATTTTGGTATTGTATTAGTGGTATAAAGAGTGCCCATCTTAAGAGTGTGTAAAAAAGTATTGCAAGAACCCACTTTTTTAGATTGATTTCTGTTCTTGTAAACAACACAATAAAATAATAGAACAAAAAGCCTATAAAATGATAAAATAGATATGAACTGCCTGAAAATATGCTGTTAAAATTAATATTTATAGACAAATAATAATCAAACGAAGTATAGGTGTATAAAAATACTAATGCACTTAAAACCAGTCGTATTTTTTTATCTTTACCTAAACCTGATTTTCTGAATAGGATAAAAACACTCAATAATAGCCCGATTATAATACTTATTAAAGGTAATGCGTTTAATATGTTCATAAAATCAAGTCTAACCAACGTGAAAATACATTTGCTTTATTTGAACCGGTTTAAACTTTTTGGATTGTAGCAAAAATTAGCGATTTTGAAACCAATTGAAAAAGTTTAAACCGGTTCTTTACAAATGAATTCTTTTAACTTTTTCTTTTTTAAAATAATCTGGTTTCCAAATTAGGTTTCCAAAAATTATTTTCAACTTATGCTTTAGTGTTCGGCATTGTTTAACTTCATTCCAAATATTTTTATACTCAATAAAATTAATGGTAATAGGATTATTGGTTTTTATATTTTGGGTTAAACCATAAATAACTTTTTCTTCTTCACGTTGAAATGTGCCAAAAATTTTATCCCAGATCATCAATAATCCACCGTAATTTTTATCTAGATATTTATTATTTGAACCATGATGTACTCTATGAACTGAAGGTGTGTTAAAAACTTCGTCTAACCAACCAAGTTTTTGAATTTTTTCTGTGTGTATCCAAGTTTGGAATTGCGCTACAAAAATTAAAGACACAATAGCTTGAAAAGGGTTAAATCCTATTAAAATCATAGGAATTAAAAATAGCCATTCAAAAATACCTTCAATTATACTCAATCTAAAAGATACTGTAAGGTTATAATCTTCTGATGAATGATGAACACTATGACTTGCCCATAAAATACGATGTTCGTGTTCTATTCTGTGCATCCAATAATAGGTGAGATCTGCCGCTAAAATACCTAAAAACCAAGTCCACCAATTCATAGGTATTTCGTAAGGTATGAGGTAATAAATGGGTAAAAGTGCAATAATCCCTAAACTACCTAAAAGAAGTTTATCAGTAATTCGTCCTAAAAAATATATGGCAATATTTGCAACTGTATCTTTCCATCTGCGTTGTTTTTTTGTAATAATATCTACTATAATTTCTATTGTTATTATGGAAATATTGAAGATAAAAAACAGTGCTACATAACTCATTAAATGAGAGGTTTCAAAAAGATTTATGATATCTTCAATCTGCATTTTATTGATTTTAAATGTGGTTAAAACTTTATTCCGACTGTAAATTCTACTCCAAAATCTGTTTTATAAATTTTTGAGGTTTGCGCTTTTTGGTAAATTCCTGCTCCAAATACAAGTCCAAAATCAGATTTAGGTATAAAAAGTAATCCTTGAGAAGATGCTATACCTATTATAAAGTTGTTAGATTTTTTACCATTATTATCTCTTAATCTTTCTATACCAACAGGTACTTGTAAAGAAATATTTGTATAAACTCTTGGAAATAATTTGTAATAGAATTCGATTCCAAAACTGGGTGTAAAGTAATTTGCAGATTCATAATTTGAGTTTTTTAACGATCCCGGTTTTATTCGATATTTGTCAAATGAATATATAAATGGTAAAATCAACTTTTTATTTTCTGAAAACCCTATATAACTTATTCCCCAACCTTCGGTATGTTTACCACGTATTCTTTTATATGATATAATATTGGTCCATTTTAATAAAGGATCTCTTTTGGTTATAGATAATTTTTCAAATTCTGAAGGGTTTGCCAATGTTTGACGGTTTACATAAGTATCTGACTTTTCATTTTTCCACTCTTTTTGAGAAAATTCATTAAAGCAATGTATTAAAACATTTCGTATTCTTTTTTCATAGATATCAGAAATTTCTTCATCAGAAAAATCACCAAAATCATGGTCTTCATAATGTTCTATTTCAAATACTTTTTTTAATCCTAATGCATCTTCTTTATAAAACCCCAGTTTTATTTCGGCTCTTGCTGTTTTTTTTGAAATAGAAATTCTTTCTTCTTTTACATTTAGATACAATACCTTTAAAATAATAGGAGTTAGGTTTGAATCATATGGTAAAGACAGATCCGCAAAGTTTTGTATCGCAGTTACCATATTTGGTTCTAATGTAATATCCGTTTTTTTATCTGACCAATTTCTAGTATATCCTATATTGTTTTTGTTTTTTCTGCCATCAATTACTTCGGTTATATAAAACTCTCTATTAGCAATATGAAAACTTTCAGAACTTAACTGAATTTGAGTTTGAGCAATGCTATTTGTATGAGATATCAGACCAAGTAATAGTATTACTATAATTTTATTGATATTCATTTTTAAAACTATTTTATTGTCTTATAAAATGGATACTTAAATACTTGGCATCAGAATCCTTGGGATCGTCTATAACAACTTTTAGTAGGTCTTTTGTGAGTTTTTTAACGATTAATTTTAGTTCTCCTTTTTCTTGATCGCTTGTTAAAACGATAGTTTTAGATACTATTTTGTAATTCCCTTTTTCAAATTTTCCTTCAGATACACTTGTGTACATTTTATCTGCTTTAAAATGAATATAATCTCCTTTTTCATTTTCTTCAAGATCATACTCTTTAGAGAATATTTCATAATGATCGAGTTTCCATTTATGAAGCAGTAAACTCATGTCTATTTCTGATGTTACTACTATTTCTATATTGCTTTTATTTTCCTTTACAGGATGAATAAGTGCAAAAATTGAGATCATAAAAATTGAAATTGTGTTAATCATGATTTTTTATTTTAAAATTATTTTTAGCAAATGTAAAGTAAGAAGAAGGGCTGGTTGTTGTTAATTTAGGACAATTATAACCTTGTATAAACGCTATGTTTAGACTTCTAAAATGTTAATGACTAAATAATTTTGATAATGTCTCTAAAGGATAGGAATATAAATTTCTGTAATCAATTCGTCTTTTGGAGTGTTCCAGTCATCATTAAGATATATTTCGATGGTTGGTTTATCTGACAATTCATAAGGTGTATTAAAAAACCATTCACTATAAATCCGTGCATATGTGTTTTCTGAAGATTCATGACTCCCTTTATGAATGAATTTAGCATATTTTTGTGTTTCTATTTTTTTTGTTTGAAAAAAGCCCTTTAATTTAAAGTCTAATTTCTCTTTTAAAATAATAGCTGCATTATATCTGCATTTTAAATTAGGAGTTATTTCATTATCGTCCATAATTTCTCCCATATACTTTGTTTCATTATCTATTAAGTTTTTACGAAATGCATATTTTAATAACTGATTCCACGTTTTGTCAATTTCTTTGAAATTATCATAAGAACCATAGTAGGTTAGGTATAAAACAGAAGCCTCAGCCAACTCAACTATTTCGAAGTTAATTAAAGATCTAGTATCACTAAATGCTTCGCCATTAACAATATTAGTAGTAATGCGCTGTTTTAATTGATTAGAATTTCTAAAAACTGTAGGTGAACATTTAAAATGATTTTTAAAGGCTTTAGTAAAGGCAGCCACGTCACTATAACCTATTTCATTTGCTATTTCTGTAATATTTTCTTTAGAATATTTAATATATTCAGCAGCTTTTTCTAATCGTAATCTTTTTATATATTGCCCAATAGTTTCTTGATGTAAGGCTAAAAATATTCTATTGATATTTCTATAGGAGTAACAGGATATTTCTTCTATGGTTTTCGAATTTATATCTTCTTTAAAATTTAAGTCCATAAACCTTATTAGTTTATTAAACCGTTCTATATGTGTTTGGTTTATCATAATGCAAATATATTAGGTCTGTTAGATTTAATTCTTGTTAAAAAAGGACATTTTGTGTTTTTTTAAAATCCAGCCTAGTTATATATCTCTAATCATTTATTGATTTTATCAAAAAAGATCTGTGTTAAATCATAAAAAATATGTTCTTAGCTTTCTATTAGGAAATTTGTTAGCATCCTCATAACTATTAACCCTGATGCTACAATAAAAAAAACAGTTTTTAGTTATATTAAAGCTTTTAAAAATTTTATAACATATAATGAATATTGCTATACAAGGAATAAAAGGTTCGTTCCATCATATTGCGGCTACTGATTTTTTTGGGGAAAAAGTCTCTTTAAATGAGTGTATGTCTTTTGCAGAAATGCCCGAACTAATTACTAAAAACATTGTTGATGGTGCTATTATGGCTATAGAAAACTCTGTTGCCGGTGCTATATTACCTAACTACCAATTAATAGATTCTCATAATTTGAATATTTGTGGCGAAATCTATTTGCCTATGATTCACAATTTAGTAGCATTAAAAGGACAACGTTTAAATGATATTAAAGAGGTTCGGTCTCATCCGATGGCAATACAGCATTGCCAAAAATTTTTTAGTAAGTATCCTGAAATAAAGATTATTGAAGAAAAAGATACTGCTAGTGTTGCAAAAATAATCCAAGAAAAAAAATTAAAAGGTGTTGCTGCCATTGCTAGTAAAAAAGCTGCTGAAATTTATAATTTAGAAATTCTTGAAAAAGAAATACAGACTGATGCTTTAAACATGACACGTTATTTTGTATTGAGAAAGCAGCGTCAACATCATCCTGATGATTATTTAAATAATAAAGCTTCATTAAAATTTATTACCAAACAAGAAACAGGAAGTTTAGCAGAAATTTTAATAATTTGTACAAAACACCAGTTAAATCTTTCGAAGATACAATCTATACCTGTTGTTAAACAACGGTGGAACAACGCTATTTTTATTGATTTAACCTTCGAAGATTACCATCAATATTGTCAGGCATTATTGTCCATTGAAAAAAAAGTCAAAGAATTAAAAATATTAGGTGAATACCCTCAAAATATCCCTGTTTTGGATTAAATTGACTCTAATTAAAAATTGATGAATCTTGAAAAGATTCAATAGAGTATCGTTATTTTTCGTCTTACTTTCTGAATAATTAATCAAAAATATCGTTTAGGGTAAAAGTTTATTTAGTTAAATATAATTGTGTCTTTATGACTTATATTTTTCTTTACATTAAGAAAAATTATAGTATAAATATTACATTCACTAAATTAGTACTTCAAAAATTTTATATTATAGTTTATGAAAATTGCTGTCCCGGGTATAAAAGGTTCATTTCACCACATTGCAGTTGCAATGTTTTTTGGAGAAAAAATTAATATAAATGCTTGTAAGTCTTTTGAAAAAGTAGTTGAATTGCTAACTAAAAATTTTGTGGATGCTGCTGTATTAGCTATAGAAAATTCTGTGAAAGGTGCTGTTTTATCAAACTATTTTTTAATTGATGCAAACAACTTAAGTATTCATGGTGAAATTTATTTACATGAAACATATCATTTTATGGCTCTGAAAGGGCAGCGTATAAAAGATATTAAAGAAGTATGGTCTCACCCAGAAAGTTTTCGTCATTGTGAAAAATTTCTTAGAAAATATCCTCATATAAAAATAGTAGAGCAAAAAGGTTCTTCTAAAGCCGCAAATATGATTAATGAAAAAAGAATAAAAGGGGTTGCTGCTATTGCTAATAAGAAAACTGCAGAAATTTATGATTTAGAAATTCTTGAAAAAGAAATACAAACACATACTTCTAATACTACACGCTACTTTGTACTGAAAAAAAATCGCCATCATCATCAAGAAGATTATTTGAATAATAAAGCTTCTTTAAAACTGATTACAGAAAACAAAATCGGAAATTTAGCCGAAATTCTAACCATTCTCTCAAAACATAATTTAAATCTTTCTAAAATACAATCCATCCCAATTATTAAAAAATATTGGGCTTATGCCATTTTTATTGATTTAGTTTTTGACGATTATAATGAATATTGTCAAGCTCTATTAGCTATTGAAAAAAAGGTTAAAGAATTAAAAATTCTTGGGGAATACCCTCAAAATAAAGTTATCTTTAATCACGATAATGACACAGAAACAACCTAATGATTAAATATTCTTTAATTTTCTTATTAGTAAATTAAAAAATTGATAAAAAACATTACTAATCATTAAAAAAATTTGTTTTTTTAAGTTTTAAGTTTAGATTTGTTCCTTAATTATAGCGCAATGCAATTAAACAATACTTGGAAAGCTTATTTTTACTTCTTTTATTTTTATAAAATGAAGCGAGACTTTGTAGGTGTTATTTAGATATAAAATAATAGTATCACGTAAAGTCTCGAGAAATCGGGACTTTTTTTTATGTTAATAAAACTCTATTTTGAAGAATCCGCCGCTGGCAGATTCTTCAAAATAGATAGTTGAATTAATCCCGCTGATCCCGATAACTATCGGGAGCGGGATCTTAAAATTTTTTATTAGACTGTTAATTTAATGAATAATAAAAAGAATATAGCCATTCAAGGAATTCAAGGTTCATTCCATCACATCGTTGCCAATCAATATTTTGGTAACGAAATTACCTTGAAAGAATGTTTGACTTTTGTCGAAATACCAGAGCTTGTTAATAGTAATACTGTTGATGGAGCCGTAATGGCAATTGAAAATTCTTTAGCCGGCTCTATTTTACCTAACTATGCTTTGATTGATGAGTTTGATTTGACAATTCAAGGAGAAGTACATTTACCTATCCATCATCATTTAATGGGGCTTGAAGGACAGTCATTATCTGATGTTAAAGAAGTGTGGTCACATCCTATGGCAATATTACAATGTAGACAATTTTTTAGGAATCATCGTCATATCAAATTAGTTGAAGAAGCAGATACTGCAGAATCTGCCAAAAAAATTTATGACAAACAATTGAAAGGCATTGCTGCTATTGCCAGTAGAAAAGCTGCAAAAATTTATAATTTACATATTATTGAAAGTGAAATTCAAACTCGTAAGCAAAATTATACCCGTTTTTTTATCTTAAAAAAACGCAACGGAAATATAGAAAAGCCTTCAATAATCAATAAAGCTTCTCTTCGATTTATAACCAATCATCAAACGGGTAGTTTAGTAGACGTTTTGAATGTATTTGCTGAATTTGATATGAATTTATCTAAAATACAATCATTACCCGTAATTGACGAACCATGGAATTACGCTTTTTTTGCAGACGTTATTTTTGATGATTATTCGCAATTTGAAAAAGCAATAACTAAGGTAAGAGAAAAAGTGAGTAGTCTAAAAATATTAGGTGAATACCAACAAAGTAAACGAAAATATGATCACTAAAGCTAACAGGTTACAACAAGTAAAAGAATATTATTTTTCTACTAAATTACGTGAAGTTCGTCAGCTTAAAGCTGAAGGAAAACCTGTCATAAATATTGGTATTGGTAGCCCTGACCTTGATCCGCCAATAACTGTTAGCAGAGCCATGCAAAATGCCATTCAACAAAACCATATACACGGATATCAAAGCTATCAAGGCATCCCTGAATTAAGGGATGCTATTGCTGATTTTTACCAACAACATTATCATGTTAGTTTAAATCCAGAGAATGAAATATTGCCTTTAATGGGTTCTAAAGAGGGTATCATGCACATTTCTATGGCCTTCTTAAATTCAGGAGATAAGGTATTAATTCCTAATCCTGGATACCCAACGTACACTTCAGTTACTAACTTAGTTGAAGCTATACCTGTGGCTTATGATCTGGTTGAAGAGAACAACTGGTTTCCTGACTTAGAAGCCTTAGCTAAAACCGACTTATCTAAGGTAAAAATCATGTGGGTAAATTATCCGCATATGCCTACAGGAAGTAAACCTACTGAACAGCTTTTTAAAGAATTGGTAAAATTTGCCAAACAACATCAAATTTTGATTGTAAATGATAATCCATACAGCTTTATTTTAAACGATGCACCTAAAAGTATCTTGGAAATTGAAGGAGCAAAAGATGTAGCAATAGAACTAAATTCATTGAGCAAAACCTTTAATATGGCCGGATGGCGTATAGGAATGTTATTGGGTTCTGTCAAAAATATAACGACCGTTTTACAAGTAAAAAGTAATATGGATTCAGGGATGTTTTACGGAATTCAGCAAGGTGCCATCGCAGCTCTACAAAGTGATATACATTGGTTTAAAAACTTAAATGATGTTTATGAAAAACGTAGAAAAATTGCTTGGAAAATAGCAGATACCTTGAACTGTACTTATGATAATAATACTGCAGGTCTATTTGTTTGGGCAAAACTCCCTGAAGATAAAATAGCAACAGAAATTACTGATGAATTGTTGTACAAATACCATATTTTTTTAGCCCCAGGAACTATTTTTGGAAGTAATGGTGAAGGATATATCAGAATTTCATTATGTGTGCCTGAAGATAGTTTACAAGAAGTATTAACAAGAATTTCAAAAACTAACTAAAGATGAAAAAAGTTGCAATAATTGGGTTAGGACTAATTGGAGGTTCACTAGCTTTAGAGTTAAAAAAAGTTACATGGGCAACAATTTATGGAATTGACAATAATGCTAAACATCTACAAAAAGCATTAGATTTAGGTATTATTTACGAAAAATCTACACTAGACGTTGTAAAAAATGTTGATGTTGTCGTTATTGCTGTTCCCGTAAATATTATTCCAGAATTAACGCTTCAAGTTTTAGATCTAATTAATGATAATACATTGGTTTTTGATGTTGGCTCAACCAAAAGTGAGGTTTGTAAAGCAGTAAAAAATCATCCTAAAAGAAAGAATTTTGTTGCCGTTCATCCTATTTCCGGAACTGAATTTTCTGGTCCGGAAGCTGCTATTTATGATTTATTTACCCATAAAGTGAATATTATTTGCGAACAGTATTTAAGTAGTGAGAAAATGATTGATCGTGTTGTATCACTATTTGAAAATATTAAAATGCGCAATGTTTTTATGGATTCCGCCGAACAACATGATAAACATATCGCTTATGTTTCGCATTTATCGCATATAAGCTCTTTTATGCTAGGAAAAACAGTATTAGAAATTGAAAAAGATGAAGAAAGTATTTTTGATATGGCTGGGAGTGGATTTGAATCAACTGTAAGATTAGCAAAAAGTAATCCTGAAACTTGGACCCCTATATTTTTACAAAACAAAACCAATATATTAAAATCGTTAAATGAGTATATAAAAAATTTAGAATCCTTTAAAAAATTGATAGAAAATGAATCTGACAGTGAAGTTTACGCTACAATGAAGAGTACAAACAGAATTAAAAACATACTAAGTGGTATTGTTAAATAGTATTTTACCTTTTAACTGACTGAATATCAACAATAATCATAAAAAATAAACCTATAAAAAATACGCATTAGTATTTTATCAAATTTTAAACAAAAAAACAATGGAATCAACAAATTTTTCAATCTGGCTAAAAAATATGGCGCTTGCACATCCATTAGTAATAGCAGGTCCGTGTAGTGCAGAGACCGAAGAACAAGTATTAAAAATTGCTCATCAATTAAAAAAGACAGATGCTACCGTTTTTAGAGCTGGTATTTGGAAACCAAGAACACGTCCCGGAAATTTTGAAGGTAATGGAGCGAAAGCATTACCCTGGATCGCTAAAGTTAAAGAAGAAACCGGAATGCTTACCACTGTGGAGATTGCGACAGCACAACATGCTAAATTAGCATTAGAATTTGATATAGATATCCTTTGGATTGGTGCTCGTACTACTGTAAATCCGTTTGCTGTTCAAGAAATTGCAGATGCTATACAGGGTACAGACAAAATTGTATTGGTAAAGAACCCAATAAATCCTGATTTAGCCTTGTGGATGGGTGCCATCGAACGTTTTCATACTGCCGGAATTAAGAACCTAGGAGCTATACATAGAGGGTTTTCTTCATATAAGAAAACCAAGTACAGAAACAATCCACAATGGCAAATACCCATTGAATTAAAGAATAAATATCCTACTTTACCTATTATTTGTGATCCTTCACATATTTGTGGAGAGCGTGATGGTATTTTTGATGTCTGTCAAACTGCATTGGACTTAAAATTTGAAGGATTAATGATTGAAACACATTTTGACCCTGACAACGCATGGAGTGATGCCAAACAACAAATTACTCCAGAAAGATTAGACCAAATAACTAAAGATCTAAAAGTTAGAAAAGATAGAGTTGAAGAAAAAGATTCACTTAAAAGACTAACCAATCTGCGTAAAGAAATAAATATTTTAGACAAACAACTCATAGAACTTTTCGCCGAAAGAATGGAAGTTGTTGAAAATATTGGTCGTGTTAAAAAAGAAGGAAATGTAGCTATTTTACAGCGTAGCAGGTGGCAAGAAGTAATTCAAGGTATGATCAATCAAGGTGCTGAAAACGGATTAAGTGCCGAATTTATCGAAAAAATATTTAAGGCCATACATCAAGAGTCTATACAGCATCAAGAAAAAATAGTGAATAATTAAGCCCTTCCCTAACCCTCCCCAAAGGGGAGGGAATTAATATAGTCCATAAAAACTTCATATAACTTTTTAGTGAAAATTGGTGAAACCTGCCTCGCCAGCAGACAGGTTAAGTGACTTTCCGTCAAATATTCGTGTAAATTAGTGGAATTCGTGTCTTAAGAGTAACTTTACAGCATAATATTCATGTAGATTCGTGTCTAAATCAGTATCTCACATATTAGTAATTCGTCTTTCAGCTATGGGTGATGTAGCAATGAGTGTTCCTGTTTTAAGAGCATTTACACAACAGAATCCTGACGTGAAAATTACCGTACTATCCAGAGCATTTTTAAAGCCTTTATTTGAAAACATCAGAAATGTAACATTTTATGCTGCAGATGTAAGTCAAAAACACAAAGATATTTTAGGTTTATACCGATTATCAAAAGAATTGAGGCAACTTAATATTGATGCTGTAGCAGATATTCATAACGTATTACGCTCAAAAATTTTACGTTTTTTCTTTTCGCTAAAACGGATAAAAAGCGTTGTAATTGATAAAGGAAGAGCAGAAAAAAAAGCGCTAACAAGCACCACAAATAAAGTTTTTAAGCAGTTAAAAACTTCGCATGAACGTTATGCGGATGTTCTTAGAGAATTGGATTTTACTGTAGATTTATCCAATCCTGAATTTCCGTCAAAACCTGATTTATCTTTTGAAGTCCAAAAAATAATTCCTCAAGATCATTTAAAGTGGATAGGTATTGCTCCATTTGCACAGTATAAATCAAAAATGTATCCTTTAGATTTAATTGAAACCATTATTTCTAAATTAACTGATACAAACCAACATAAAATTTTTCTTTTTGGTGGTGGTGAAAAAGAGATCAATATTTTAAATAGCTTAGAAAATAACCATCAAAACATAATTTCTGTTGCAGGCAAACTCAGCCTAAATGATGAATTAAGTCTTATTGCCAACTTAGACTGTATGGTTAGTATGGATTCTGCCAACTCTCATTTAGCAGCGATGCAAAATGTAAAAACCATTACACTTTGGGGAATTACACACCCTTATGCCGGTTTTGCGCCTTTTAATCAGCCTAAAGAGAATATGCTATTGCCTGATCTAGAAAAGTATCCTAATATTCCGTGTTCAATATATGGAAATACCGTTTGCGATGGTTATGAAGATGTTATGAGAAGTATTTCTCCTGAAAAAGTAGTAGAGAAAATAATGAATATTTCCTGATTTAGATTTAGACCTGACAGGTTTCGGAAACCTGTCAGGTCTGGAAATGAATTCGAGCCAATAATTATTTACTAGCTTATGTTATATTATTATATGAAACGAGCATACTAAAAAGTTTAACACCCAAAGAAATGATTAATAGCGAACAGCATGTGACCGTTAAAAAACAATAAATATAAACACATGAAAAAAGTACTCTTTATTTTATTGATAAGTTCAATTTCTTGCAAAAAGGAATCCAAACATAAAACTGACGTTGCAATATCTACAACTACTATAAAACAACATATACTTACAAATCCTACAGGAAAAACTATAAAAACTAGGTTTAATACTCCTAAAGGTTTTGATAGAGTTCAATCAGAAGAAAATTCCTTTCAATACTATTTACAGAATTTTAGCTTAAAACCTCATGGCTCTAAAGTTCATTTATATAATCAAGATTTAAAAAACAGACAGGATGTGCATGAAGCAATACTCAACATCAATGTTGGCAAACGAGACTTACAGCAATGTGCAGACGCTACTATGAGATTAAGAGCTGAATATCTATATCAAAAAAAACAATTCGATAGTATTCATTTTAATTTTACTAACGGATTTAAGGCAACATACAGCAAATGGAGGTTAGGTAAAAGAATAAAAGTTATAGGTAATACTGTAACTTGGTATAATGGTGCACAAAAAGGAGATTCTAGAAAAAGCTTTGATAAATATCTAACGATGGTTTTTAGCTATGCGGGTACCTTATCCTTAGAAAGGGAAATGAAAAGAATAGTATTAAAAAATATGCAGATAGGCGATGTTTATATTCAAGGTGGTAGTCCCGGTCATGCTGTAATTATTGTAGATATGGCTAAAAATGATAAAAGGGAAGCTGTCTTTTTATTAGCTCAAAGCTATATGCCTGCTCAAGAAATTCATGTGTTGAAGAATTTTAATAATCAAAGTATTTCTCCATGGTATAGCGCCGAAAATTTAGAGGTTCTTAATACTCCTGAATGGACTTTTACAAAAAATAATTTAAGACGATTTCAATAAAAAAAGCCTCCTAATAATGGAGGCTTCATATACTTATTATTAGGTTTTTACGATTCTAATACAGGAATACGTAATACTTGACCCGGATAAATTTTATCAGGATGTGTAAGCATTGGTTTATTAGCTTCAAATATTTCAGGGTATTTCATGGCATTTCCATAATAATTTTTTGCAATTTTACCTAACGTATCACCGCTTACAACTGTATGAAATTGAGCTTCTGGTTCTTGAACAGCAGTAGTCATTCTATCATCAACACTTGCAATTCCTTCGGTATTACCAACAACTAACACTACTTTTTCACGAGTGGCTTGATTTTCTGCTTCTCCATAAATAATTGCTAGATCATCTTCAACAGTAATATCTATATCTGTAACACCAAAACCTAAAGCGTCAACAGCATTTACTAATTTATTTGCTTTCTCTGCTGCAGCTTCAGTAGCCTCTTCTTCCGTAGTTTTACCTATACCGAAAACTTTAGCTCCCGCATTTTTAATGAATGAAAATAGTCCCATAATTTTAATATTGTTTTATTGATTAATAAATAGTTTTTAATATTGTAAATATACAATTTTTTTAAATAATTTCAATGTTTACCGTTTGCCTTAAAACATTATATTTGTATAAAATCATACTATTTTGATCATCCATAACTTAGGAACAGAAAATTCTGTTTTAAATCAATTCCTTTGTGAAATAAGAGACATTAATATTCAAAGTGATGCTATGCGTTTTAGAAAAAATATTGAACGTATTGGTGAAATTTTAAGTTATGAACTCAGTAAAACCTTACTATACAAAGATAAAACTGTACAAACTCCTTTAGGAACTAAAGCTATGACGCTTCCGTTGAATGACCTTGTTTTATGTTCTGTTTTGCGCGCGGGTATCCCTTTACATCAAGGACTTTTAAATTATTTTGATAAAGCTGAAAATGCTTTTATCTCTGCTTATAGACATCACCCAAACAATAGTGATGAATTTGAAGTTATTGTAAAATATTT
>CAYXAZ010000059.1:0-21794 GCA_964463085.1 uncultured Flavobacteriaceae bacterium
GGCTTGTGCTGTTGGCATTGAGCGAATTGCAAATGTGTATGGCTTATGCGTTGGCATTATTTAGATTATCAGCACTTTTTCAGTTGCTAAAATTTCTGATTTTTCCATTTCTATTATACTATTCAATGATTGAGTTAAATGCCACATTAAAACTGGCGGTACGGCATTCCCTATTGCTTTATATTGTCTGTTTTCTGAAACAGAATTAAATTTAAAAGCATTAGGGAAAGATTGAATATCTGCTGCTTCTCTTGGTGTAAAACGTCTATAACGTTCACCGATTTTCAAAACAGGGTCTGTACTGTTTAAGCTTACCTTAGAAAGATGAGAACTTATAGTGTTACAAGGTTGTTCAATGTCTTGATTTCTCCCCTTATTCATTTTGTGTCTAACTCGCATCATACCCTGTACAGCTCTTTCGCTAAAAAACCATTTTTCATCTATATTAGCATTTTTATCTATTACTTTTTTTAGTTTAACCTTTGACCCATTAAGAGTTGTTGGGTTTGGAAATTCAAAATAAACAAAATCCTTATAATCTCTAAAACCAACAATAAAGACACGTTGTCTTTTTTGCGGAACGCCATATTCAGAGGAATTTAGTAGTTTGTATTTAATATGATAACCTGCCTTTTCAAATTCTTTGATAATCATTGGGAAAGCTTTCTTTTTATTCGCAGAAAGAATTCCTTTAACATTTTCAGCTATAAAAAATCTTGGTTTTTTTGCTTTTAAAACATTAATCATTTCAAAGAAAAGCTTACCTTTTTCGTCTTTATACCCTAATCTTGGTGGGTTTTGAGCACTTATTGAAAATGATTGACAGGGGAAGCCGCCAATCAATATATCGTGATTGGGTATTTCGTTAGGCGAGATTTCTCTTACGTCTTTAATTAGGCATTTATGATTGAAATTGTCATTATAAATGGTAGTACAATATGTGTCATTGTCAACAGCATATACTATTTCAAAAGGATTTTTTTTATACCGTTTATTTAGATAGGAAAACCCACCAATAAGACCTAAGTCCATTCCGCCACAACCGCAAAAAAGTGATGCTACTTTCATTGACTCCATATTAATAATTCGTTCCATTCTCCTGATTTTTCTGAGAAAATAATATCTGCACCATTTCTTGGTGACATTCTAATTGTATCATTTTTGTAATTTCCAACTGGGTCTCTAAGAATAAATAATTTGCGTTCTTGTTTACTTATCATTAATCTATAGACAAAGTAAGAGTTTCTTAGAGTTTCAGCTGTTGACCATTCATTTGGTGTTAAATGGAAATTGTAAAAATTCAATGATTTATTACTAACCGTTGATTTTACTTCAATATATCTTTTTTTAGAGTCAAGTTCGACACTTTGGATATCATATCCTACAGCAAATGGTGTTGGTATTTTTTTTATTAGATGTAGTAAATCTTCTCTACCTCCTAATTTAATTCTCATACTTTCGTGACCAACAATTAAGTTTTCGCCAAAATCTCCTATTTCTTTGGTGTTTTTGTAATTCTCAGGGTCAAATTTATCTTCAAATCCAGCAATTGCATTTGCAACTAATTGACTATAGGCATCTTCTTCTATTCCTAAGTATTTTAATACGTCAGTTTTAAATAAGTTCTCACCTAAATCTTTATTGACATATCTAAACCAACCATCTTCTATAGGTTTTAGGACTGATACAGAAAATTTTGAATTATACAAATGGTCATATCCAGTAAACCATAAATCACTTTTCAAGAATGATGTTATCGTTTCCCTATCTCCCCAATTCACATAATACTTATTCCCGTGTTGAACTATGAGGTCTCCAATAACCATATAATCAAGAATATCACCTGCATACCTAATAATATCACCTTGCCAATCTAATTCTATGTTGTCTTCTCTATATTGTAAAATTCTTTCTACGACTTCAATAGGGTTGCAAATATCTCTTGTAACTCGCAAATCATTATAAATAAAATGTGTTGCTTCCGCTTTATTTAATGAAAACCGCTTGCCAGTATGTTTCTCTCCAGCTTCCAATACTTTTAAAAAATATTGTGCAGGTTTGAATTTAATATTATTACCAATTACTGATTTAAGTTTATCTGATTTTATGTGACCACCTGGATATTGAAAATAAAAGAGAAAATATTTAAAAAATTGAACTAAATCCTGCTCTTCCGCAAGCTTTTTGGAAATTGTGCCTGCCTTTCCGACTTTATTTTGATTATCTTCTTCTATAAACCCAAACAATGCAGATATTTCAGTTCTCCAATTATCAATAGTTTTATCTGTCTTGGTAGCGTTTCCTGTATAAAGTCTTATAGCATTAAATAAATTACTATTAAACTCATCAAGTGGTTGAGTTCCTAATTTTGCAATTTCAGTTGCAACATATAGTAGAACATTCTCAATGTCAGTTTTGAAACGTGGCCTGACTTGATGAAGTCTATGATAGTATTGATTTTCGATTTTATACATTTAAATGTTTCTTAATTTCCAATGCTAAGTATTTTGCTAAAATTGGTGGTACAGCATTTCCTACTTGCTTATATTGACTTGTTTTACTTCCTAAAAAGATGAATTTATCAGGAAAGGATTGAATTCTTGCACTTTCACGAACAGTTGGAACACGATTAAATTTATAATGAAAATGATGCCTGTGTCCTGTATCAATTGTAAAACTTGGTTTTTGACTATTTAATCTTGTCCAAGCTATATTTACTTTCCTTGTATCTTTCAAATGTTCGGGTAGATTCTTGTAGTTACCACCATCAGGAACTAATGAAATAATTTCAACTGTTTTAGGTGTGTGGTTTGTTAGTTGGTGGTTATACAAAAACTTATTCCCGTTTCTCATCATTTTTTGGTATTCCGAATGAATAGGGTTTGGATAATCTGAACCATCTTTTATTTCAATATCTGGTAAATCAGAAATAGCTTCTTTAGTTGAAATGAAATTTTCTATTAAATTTTCTGGAAATTTAAAGTTCGTTTCTTTCTTAAAGCCAATAAAAAATGCTCTTTTCCTATTTTGAGGAACACCAAAATTAGATGCTAAAATAATTTTGGTATGTACATTATAACCCAATTCTTCAAAATCCTTAATAATATTTTCCTTTACAATTCCTTTTCCCATTGACATAATGTTAGGTACATTTTCTAAAAGAAATGATGATGGCTCTAATTCTTTAACAAATTCAACAAATGACTTATAAAGTAAGTTTCTTTCATCATCAAGTTCTCTTTTGCCAGCAATCGAAAACCCTTGACAAGGCGGACCACCAATTATTACATCAATTTCCTTAATTTTATTTAATTTAATAATTCCTTGAACGTCTATTTCGCCTAAGTCAGCAAGAATAGATTTTGATTTCTTGTGATTAAAGTCAAAAGTTCTTAAGGCATCCGCCCAATTATCAACACCAAATTTAACGTCAAATCCAGCATTTTCAAAACCAAATGACAAGCCACCACAGCCACTAAACAAATCTAAAACTGTATTTTTTTTCATTAAGCAATTGTCTTTTGATATTTAACTTCTTTTTCGGCAACTTTTAATGCAGTCAATCCATTTTCTTCATCTTCAATTATGCAGTAAAGTTTATCAGCAAGCCATAAAGTTTCTAAATCCTTAAAACTTGTTTTCAAGATTTTGGATAATAATACTAATTGTTCTTTTTTAGCTTGTCGAGTTCCTCTTTCAATTTTTGAAATAGTGGCAGTATCAACTTCAAGTGTAGCTGCAACCTGACGTAAAAGTAAATGCTGTTTTTCCCGTAATGCTCTAATTCTATTGCCGAATATCATCTTTTCATATTTTAAATAGACAAATATTGGCAAATATACAATATTTTTTCAATTCTGGGTGGGTGTTGGAAAGGTTTTACTCTTTTATTTTTTTTGGGTTTGGATAGAGAGGTGGCAAAAAATAAATGTGTAAAATGTGCGGTTGGCTCTTTTTTTTAATGAATGACAACGGTTAAGATATTGTTCCGTTTCAATGAACTATATCGGTTGATAAGCGAAGTTAGCTGAAATTAAGTAAAGAAACAAACTAAATTAATTAGAGATGTTAACTGCTTTATTCAAATATAAAATTAAAACCTAAAGAGATAATATCTGAGGCAAGTCCGGTACTTCTATCATAATGACTGTATTTGAGTTCTGCACTCTTTAAATTAAGTTTCCAAACATGTCGTTTGGTAAAGATATCAGTATATTTAATGCCAAAGCCATATTGGTTTGCATTAAAATCAGATAGATCAAAATCAGAAGTGTAAAATTCTTGAGTAGATAAATTTCCTTCATAAGGGGCAAAATAATCAGCAGCTGTTTGCATATAATATCTATAGGAAGGATACAATGTAAACTTATCAGTAATTTTTATGGGTATTTCAATTTCGGCTGTGTGTGATGAAACTCCCCAATCATCAGTATAGAATCGATAATAGGTTCTGGCAACAAATATTTCATTAATATAATAGTTAAAGCGCATCCCTATAGGAATTTTAATACGACTTTCAGGTAAACGTTCAATATCATCTGCTAATTGAAATACATCTTTATTACTTGGTGATGTGTAATTCGGAATGCTAGCAGCATTACCAATATAAAAATTATCTCTATCACCAAAATAGACACGTTGCAAAGGACTAGCTAACCAACCATTTTGTTGAATCAGGTCTAAAAAAAATGAAACTTGCGCATTTTTATTTAAAATCTGTGAAAAACTCAATGATACAGAAAAAGTGTTTTTACTTTTGTTGTCTATTAATGTTGTGTTTATTGGCTTCCAGATATTTACACCATCTTTATCTATGATATTTCCGCTTTGGTCTAAAATATCTACGTTACTAAAAAAACCTCTGTTTAAATTTTGATCTGCTTCGAGGTATGAATCTAATTCTGTAGGATACCTGGGACTCCAAGTATCTAAATAGACATTCCCGCTAACACCAAATTCCGTATTTTTTTCATTAAATAGCCAAGTATGACTTCCGCCAAAACCAATAGAAGTATAGTCATATTCATTTGCAAAGTTCAGGTTTGCGCTCCATATTTTATTTCTGTCATCAGAAGAATGACTATAACTAACATTTCCGTTAAACCAAGTGTCTTGTCTTGAGGCACCACTTGATTCTACCCAAGGGCTGCCTGTAGTTGTGCCTGCTGCTTTTGAATTACCATTTCTATCATCGTCATCGTCATTGTTTGATGCGCCAGAATTATCAAAAGGGTTTAAATTACTGGAAGATGCTGATGTGTAAGCAGAAATTTCAGCACTAATAGTCAATATATCGTCGTCATTTAATGGGATAGATATTACAATATTGGAGGCTAAATCTGTTAATTCTTCTGTTCCTATGCCTCCGGTTACTGCAGCATTATCTCCACCTTGAGAATAATAACTCGACAAAAAATCTATTTCTGTTTTTTCTAATACACGTTTTTTATAGACTTTTGTAGAGTTTTGAGACTGATTTTGAGAAAAAGTAGTAGCGATAAAAAATAATAAAGGGATGATAAGGAATTTCTTCATTTTTAATTTATTCTTTTTGGGTAATTCATTTTAAATAAAAATGTTTTCTATTGTAGTTGTAATTTTAATTACAACCACAACCTCCACCGGTTTTTCCTCCATTTGCTCCTGCAGCAGATTCTCTATATGCTTGAAAAGAGGTTTCAAACTTATTTGATTTTCTGGAAGCCAGCACCATATCGGGATCATTAATATTGACCTTTTCATATTCTTTAACTGCCACACAAGAAGTCAGGAAGCTTACGGATATTACTATATAAATTATTCTTTTCATCGATTTATATTTTTTCAATGTTTATATGTTTAGATTTATGGATATCACCATTTTCATCAATAATAATGCAGTCTACTTTAGGGATTTGATCGATTCTGTTGATACCAACTTTAACACCCATTACAAAAATAGAAGTAGCCAACGCATCAGCTAGTTCAGCTTTTGGTGCAAAAACAGTTACACTTATAATTCCGCTTGACGGATAGCCAGTCTTCGGATTTATAATATGAGAATATCTTTTACCGTTAAAAGTTGCATATTTTTCATAATTACCTGAGGTTACAACTGCTCCGTTTTTTATCGGTAACAATCCAAATGCATTCTTTTTGTTTAGTGGATTTGTAATCGCAACTTTCCAATAATCACCGTTTGGTTGTTTTCCCCAAGTATTCATGTCACCCGATGCATTCATAATTCCGGCAATTACACCTTTTGAGATCAATAATTCTTTAGCTTTATCGGCAGCATAGCCTTTACCAATAGCACCAAAGCCTATTTTCATGCCTTTTAATTTTAAAAAAACCGTATAATTTTCTTCATTAAGGATAATATTTTGATAACCAACTTTTGAAACCGAAGCTTTTATTTTATTTTCTGTTGGCATCGATTTGATACTACCATCAAATTTCCAAATTTTATCCATAGAAGCATAACTAATATCAAAAGCGCCATCGGTTAACTTAGAAATTGCTATTGACCGTTTTATTAGATTAAACAACTCACTATCTACTTTTACTGGTTTAATTCCTGCATTTCTATTTATGAGAGATGTTTGAGAGTTATTATCCCAAGATGATATTAATTTTTCTATTCTAGATATTTCATGTACAGCTAAGTCAATATAATGTGATGCTTTTAAGGAGTCATTCTCTACAACAGAAATATCAAAACGAGTACCCATTAATATTAAAGTACGCCTGTGTATCTGTTGGGAAAACATTGTTGTAGTAAATGTCATTGCAAAAAGCAAGATCAATATTTTTTTCACCATTAATATCTTAAAAAGAGTTTAATATTTTGATGTATTCAGAAGGACTAACTTTTTTATAACCGGTTCTACCTAATACATTACCTTTTTCATTTAAAACCACCACATGTGGAAAAAAACCTTGCTTATTGTATTTTTCGGCTAAACTATTATTCTTTTGTTGTTGAGATGTTTCTAATTTATTTTTCTTTTTTCTGGGAAAATCGGCTTGTAGCATTACAAAATGTTCTTTTGCATAATTTTTAAACTCGTCTGTACTCCAAATTTCCTTATCTAGTTTTATACATGGTGCACACCAATCTGATCCTTGAAATACTAATACTATATTTCGATTCTCTGCTGAGGCTATTTTTTTTGCTTCTTCAAAATTCGTAAGCCATTCTTGTGCATTTACAGATAGAATTGTGCTAAAGAATATACCTATTAAAATTATTTTTTTCATTTTATAATATTTTTATCAAATCAAATTTAAATCTGTTGTCGTATTTTTATAACGTTAATTACAAGAAAACGTATCTGTTTTTTAAAAGTTTAACACTTCATTATGATTGTTAAGGTATTCCTCAAAAACTCACTTTAATCATCCTGTCATTTCCTAATATATCTTTTCGTAATTCAATAATTGTAAATCCTTTTTGTTTAAATAAATCAACCATTTCTTTTCCAAAACATTGATTGATCTCAAAATATAATTGTCCACTTTTATTTAGATTTTTTTTAGCAAAATCGGCTATTTTATCATAGAATAATAATGCATTATTGTCATCAACAAATAATGCCAAATGAGGCTCATTTTCTAATACATTATTTTGTATTTCATGTTTTTCTAATTCGCGTACATATGGAGGATTACTGACGATGATGTCGAATTTTAATGATAAAAGTCTTTCGTTTTCATAGCTCTCGACTAAGCCTGTCCTGAGTGCTTCGACTCCGCTCAATATGATATTCGTATTCAGAATATTTTGTTTAAAAAAATGTACGTTGACATTATTGAGTTTAGCATTTTGTTGTGCAACTTTTAAAGCTTGGTCAGAAATATCTAAGGCATAAATGTTAGCATCCGGTAAATGTTTAGCTAAAGAAATAGCAATACAACCACTACCGGTACCGATGTCTAAGATATTGAGTGATGAGCGTAAAGTTTTGAGTGTGGAGTCTTGAGTGCTAAGTGCTGAATTTTGAACTCTCAACTCTGAACTCTCTTTTTTCTTTTGTTGGTCTTCCGTCTTCGGTCTTTCGTCTTCCAAAACCCATTCCACCAACTCTTCAGTTTCAGGTCTGGGTATCAATACATCCTTGTCTACTTTAAAAGAGAACCCATAAAATTCAGTTTCACCTATTATATATTGTATAGGTTTTTCTTTACATAAATCAGTTATAGCATTTAAGAAAAAATCTAAATCTGATTGGAGAATGATTTGATCAGGGTTTAATGCGATGTCAGCTCTTGTTAATTTTAGTTTGAAAGAGATCAGTAAATTAAAAAAGGATTGAATTTCTTCTTTGGGATATAACTGTATTAAATCAGTTAAAAATTTAAACCTTAATTTTTGAATTGTCATATTGGACACAAATTTCTATGGATTAATTAGTGCGAATTAGTGAAACTTGCCTCGCTGTCAGGCTGGTTTTTGTCTAAGTCTTTAAGCATCCAAACTTCACAAGAATAATGCCCGGTACCGCCTAACGGACCTTCTAAATGTTTAAATCCATTTTTTTCATAGATATGAATGGCAACTTTTAATGACCCGGCTGATTCTAAATAGCATTGTGTGTAACCAAATTTTTTTGCAGCATCTATACATTTATCAAACATGATCTTTCCATATCCTTTACCTCGGGCTTCAGGAGCAAAACACATTTTTTGAAGCTCACATACATTGTCAGTATTGTCTTGTAATGCTTTGATGCCACCACCTCCAACAACAGTGCCTTTATCTTCTAAAACAAAATAAATTGCTCTATTGCCTTGGTATGCTTCATACATATATTTTGTGTCTTTATCTTCATAAGCAGTTCCTGTCATTGGTAAGCCAAATTCAACGAGTGATGATTTTATGATCTGTTCTATAAAAGGATTATCAGAAGGTCTGATTTTTCTAATATGCATGAATGTAAATAATAGTATTTTTGCGTTGTGAAGATACATGAAAAATATATAAAACGCTGTATTGAATTAGCTAAAAACGGATTGGGAACCACAAGCCCGAATCCTATGGTAGGAAGTGTTATTGTGTATAATGGCGCTATTGTTGGCGAAGGCTATACCAGTCCATATGGAGGTAATCATGCTGAAGTAAATGCAATCAATTCCGTTATTGATAAAGAATTGCTTAAAAAGGCAACATTATATGTGAGTTTAGAACCTTGTGATCATTTTGGTAAAACACCTCCTTGTTCAGATTTAATAGTAAAATATCAGATACCAAGAGTTATGATAGGTTGCATTGACCTTTTTGATAAGGTTGCCGGAAAAGGCATTGAAAAATTGAAAGAACATGGTTGCGAAGTTGAAGTTGGAGTGTTGGAAGATGAATGTATTGAGTTGAATAAGCGTTTTTTTACATATCACATAAAAAAGAGACCATATATTATATTAAAATGGGCAGAAACTAAAGATGGGTTTATAAGCCCTCACCACTCTCGAGACTTCGGGACTCTCCCAAAGAGAGAGGAAGCTAAACCAATATGGATAACCAATCAATATTCAAGGCAGTTGGTACATAAATGGCGAAGTGAAGAACAAGCCATATTGGTAGGAACAAATACTGCTATTAATGATAATCCGAAATTAGATATCCGTAATTGGCATGGTAAAAACCCTATAAGAATAGTATTAGATAGGAACTTTAGAATTCCTGAAAATTATCATTTATTTGATAAGCGTATAAAAACTATAGTTTTAACTGAAAAGAAGGACGGAGTAGCAGATGAGAATCTTATTTTTGAGCAAATAGATTTTTCTAAGGATATTGCCACACAGATTTGTGAAGTTTTATATAGGTATACTATTCAATCAGTTATTATTGAAGGCGGTTCGCAAACACTTCAAACTTTTATTGATGCTAATCTATGGGATGAAGCTCGTGTTTTTATAGGGGATGTAACTTTTAATAAAGGAGTGAATGCTCCTGTTATTGATGGTGAAGAGATATATAACAGAACTGTTCAATCTGATATTTTAAAAATATTAAAAAATAAGAATTGTTAGAAAGAGATATATACAAAACTGTCGTTAAACCATCAGATGTCGTTATTTTTAAAGATAGAGGAAGTAAATTTTTAGGTTATGCTTATCCGCTACAGCGAGAAGAGCAAGTCAAAGCATTTGTTGATAGTTTAAAAAAAGAACATCATAAAGCCAGACATTGGTGTTATGCTTGGCAATTAGGTACAGATGTAGTTAAATTTAGGGTCAATGACGATGGTGAACCTAATAATTCAGCAGGACAACCTATATATGGACAAATACTTTCAAAAGAACTCACAAATGTATTGGTAGTGGTTGTGCGTTATTTTGGTGGTACAAAATTAGGTGTGGGTGGTTTGGTAAATGCTTATAAAATTTCAGCACAATTAGCTTTAGACTCTGCTCAAATAATTACAAGAACAATTGATATTCATTTTAAACTCATTTTCGAATATTCAATTATGAATAAAGTGATGCGAATTATTAAAGAAAACAATGTGACTATTGTTGCTCAAAAAATGGAATTGAATTGTGAATATGAAGTTTCTATCCGTAAAAAAGAAGCATCGGCTATAAAAATTGCTTTTGAGGAGTTAAGACATGTTAAAATAGTTGAATTTTAATGATAAAAGACGGAAGACAGAAAAGATGAAAACTAGAAGATAAGGATAGAGATTAAAAACTTATCAATGTTCAAAACTGTATCAAACCAGTCTTTTGTCTTATAGTCCCGAGGATTCGGGAGTCTTAAGTCATTAGTTGTTAAACCTTAAATCCGCAAGAGTGTTCGTTACAAAAAGCCAAAATGTATGTTAGTATTGGCGTAGCGCAGAAAAAAGTAACGCAGACATATCACTCGTTATGGTGAGTAAGTTTTTACGAGCATTCCCAATAATGACGTACAGTTTGGTTTTGTAGTAGAATACTTTTGCGGAATTAAGGTTAAATGTAAATAATCAAAACAAACCTTCAATTTTCTCAAGAATATAATCAGGTGCTTTGGTAGGTCTGTTTCTTTTCATATCTATAAATACCAATGATGTATAACCTTTAGTTAATAGTTCTTGACTTTCATTATGGATTTCAAATCCAAATTCAATTCTTACTGAAGGTTTTTTGAGTAAAGTTGTTTTTAAGGTAAGCAAATCATCATATTTTGCCGGATTTTTATAATCTATTTTTAAATTTAATACAGGTAACATAATACCTGAGTCTTCCATGCGTTTATATGATATGCCTAAGTTGCGCAGCCATTCAACTCTTCCCATTTCAAAGTATTGGGCATAGTTGCCGTAGTAAACGTAACCCATTTGATCGGTTTCACCGTAACGGACTCTGATTTGTAATTTGTGACTAAGCATAAAATGATTTTTGTAAGAGCGAGAGTTTACGAAAAAAATAATTAAAAATCAATAGCAAATATATTTTTTTATAACAAAAAATATTCACACTTTTGTAACACGAAAATTATGAGAGAAAACCCTGAAAAATCTCTTAGCAATCTTAACCAAAAAAACTAAACCCTAAGAATGACAAAAACTGCTACTTCAGTTTGGAATAATTGCTTGTCTTTTATCAAAGACAACATAAAACCCCAAGCTTATAAAACATGGTTTGTGCCAATCAAGCCTATTAAAGTTACTGGAGAAGCGTTAACTATTCAAGTACCAAGTAAGTTTTTTTATGAGTGGTTAGAAGAGCACTATATTAAATTATTAAGAGTTGCATTAGTTCGTGAATTGGGTGAAGATGCAAAGTTGGTGTATGATGTGAAGATGGAAAATGCATATAGTAGTAAAAATCCGCATACAGTTAAAATACCAAGCTCTAATAGAAAACCTTTTAATTCGCAAGGGGTTACTGTTCCTTTAGAGTTTGATAAAAGAGAGTTGAGAAATCCCTTTATTATTCCCGGTATTCAAAAGATTAAGATTGAGTCTCAATTAAATCCTAATTATAGTTTTGATAATTTTATTGAGGGTGATGCTAATAGGTTAGCTCGGTCTGCAAGTATGGCGGTTGCTAATAAACCCGGAGGCACGTCTTTTAATCCCTTATTAGTTTATGGTGGTGTAGGTTTAGGTAAAACGCATTTAGCGCATGCTATAGGTGTAGACATTAAAGATAAATATCCAGAAAAAACAGTATTATATATTTCTGCTGAAAAATTCACACAGCAATATATTGATTCTGTTAAAGGAAATTCGAGAAATGATTTTATTCATTTTTATCAAATGATAGATGTGTTGATTGTTGATGATGTACAATTCTTATCTGGTAAAGCAGGTACTCAGGATGTGTTTTTCCATATTTTTAACCATTTACATCAAAATGGTAAACAGGTTATCTTAACTTCTGATAAAGCACCTGTTGATATGCAAGATATAGAACAGCGTTTGTTATCTCGTTTTAAATGGGGGCTTTCGGCTGAATTGCAATCGCCTGATTATGAAACTAGAATATTGATATTGCATAACAAGTTATTTAGAGATGGTGTGGAAATGCCTGAAGAGATAATAGAATATATTGCAAAAAATATTAAAACCAATGTAAGAGAGCTCGAAGGAGTCTTAATTTCAATGATAGCTCAAGCTTCATTTAACAAAAAAGAGTTTACATTGTCTTTGGCAAAACGAATTGTAGATAAATTTGTTAAAAATACCAAACGTGAAGTGTCAATAGATTACATTCAAAAAGTAGTTTCTAAATATTTTGAAATGGATGTTACCACTTTACAATCTAAAACTAGAAAAAGACATATTGTACAAGCACGTCAATTAGCAATGTTTTTTGCTAAGCGTATGACTAAAGCATCTTTAGCGAGTATTGGTTCTCAAATTGGTAGTAGAGATCACGCGACTGTACTACATGCATGTAAAACAGTTGATAATCTTACCGAAACTGATAAACAGTTTAGAAAATACGTTGAAGATATAACCAAAAAATTATCCTTTTAATTTTTAGAAATGGTACGCGTCTTAATGGTTTGCCTCGGAAATATTTGTCGCTCACCATTGGCTGAAGGTATTTTAAAATCGAAAGTTAATTCCGAAACAATTTTTGTTGATTCTGCCGGAACAGGTAATTACCACATTGGTGGTTTGCCTGATAAGCGATCTATTGCTGTTGCTGAAAAATATCATATAGACATTACAGATCAACGTTGTCGCCAATTTAAAGTAGCTGATTTTGATGATTTTGATCTTATATATGTAATGGATAATTCTAATAAAAGAGATGTGTTAGCCTTAACTAGAGACGAAAATGACAAAGCAAAAGTAAAAATGATCTTGAATGAGGTTTTTCCAAATGAAAATGTAGATGTGCCTGACCCATATTATGGAGGTGAGTTTGGTTTTGAGAATGTGTATAAATTGCTAGATAAAGTTTGTACAGTAATAACTGAGAAATTGTAATATGTCAAGAGTAGGAAAACTATATCTAATTCCAACTACATTGGGTGATAACGAGCCGCTGGAGGTACTTCCTATTTCAGTTAAAAAAGTAATAGAAAAAGTAGATCATTATATTGTTGAGAATGAAAAATCAGCAAGAAGGTTTATAAAAAAAATATCACCTAGAAAATCACAACCTTCATTATATATTGATGTATTAGATAAATTTACAGACGAATTTGAGTCCGCACATTATTTAGATGCTTGTTCAAAAGGTTATAATGTAGGCTTGGTGTCTGAAGCTGGTGTGCCAGCAATTGCTGATCCCGGTGCTTTGATAGTGCAATTAGCGCATAAAAAAGGGATTAAAGTGGTGCCGATGGTTGGACCATCTTCTATTACTATGGCAATGATGAGTTCTGGGTTGAATGGGCAAAATTTTGCATTTAATGGTTATTTGCCTATTGATAAAGCTGAACGTAAAAAATGTATCAAGCAATTAGAAAAATTATCTTCAGATAAAGATCAGTCCCAACTGTTTATTGAAACACCATACCGTAATGAAAAAATGTTTACAGATTTATTGCAAACACTATCTGATAATACGCAATTATGTATAGCAGTTGATATTACACTTTCAACTGAATATATTAAAACGCAATCAGTTCAAGATTGGAAAAAAGAAAAAGTAAGCCTACATAAACGCCCGGCGATATTTATTCTTCATAAAAAATAAAGATACTGTACTAAAAGTTACTTTTTAGATAGTCTCCTTTAGATGATTAATAGCTGTTGTAATAGGTTAAAGTATAGGTTTTCTGTTAGCTTCAACAAAAGAAGTATCAAAACCTGCAAATTTTTTCAAGTAGTATTCAATATTTGTTCCGTAAGCATCACTAAAATTAACTGTTCCATTGCTTCGTAGATACTTTTTTACATTTCCTGCACCTGCTAAATGAGCAGCAGCTAAAATACCAGATTCTGTAATCTTTATTCCGTTGATTCTTTTGCCAACACTTCGTTTAATGTCTCTTATTAAGATCCATTTATTGACAGAGCACAAGGCTAAAAAAGCATCTTCTTGTAATGAAGGATCTTTTAAAAATTCAATGGTATTGTAGATTTTAAATCTTTTTAAGGTAGATTTTCCAAATTGATACTTCCCTAGATATCCTAACGTATTGACTCTATAGTATTTACCTTGAGATTCTTTAAAGGCAATGGCCTCTTTAAAGCCTATGTATGACTTTCCTACAAAAGGAAAGTTGTAAGTTTCAAAAGATTGAATTTCTTCTTGTTCTTGGGCTACTGTTGTTATAGCGTTTGTACTTGGTAAGTTATACTTTACAACAGTTCTGTTCCAGCTAGAAAATCCCGTAGTTATGTTATATAATAGCACAACTATTACTGATAGTTTTAGTAATTTCTTTTTCATTTGATAGTTTTTAAAGTAGTTTTACGCACTTTAAATTCAGCGTGCAAATATACAATAAATAATTAAATCGATAAAATAAATTAATTAACTGAAAATCAGTAGTTTAAAAATATATAAAATGAAATTTACTACGACCTTGAGAGGTGATTTCGAAAGTTGGTGCAGGTATTTTAATAAAATTAATTGCTGAGAACACTGTTTTTAGTAGTTTTGACCGTGTTTTAATTTTGGTAAGATCTATATCTAGACTTAGGTAATACTGTCTGAATCTTTGTTGCTCAGGAAGAAAAATAGGGTTGATAAAAATATCTTCATTTGCAGAGATCATTCCTTCGGCACCATAACCAAAAGCAATATTCAACCATTTGGGTATTTTACTCTTTTTATTGAATGACCAAAGATTGGCTGATAGCCAATATGTTTGCCCATTGTAATCTTTTAAGGCCTGTTCTAAAAAATTCTCACCCAATAAATCAGGTCTCCTACTAGGATATGGAGTCGTATGAAATGAATATTTTAATTGTATACGTTGCTCATCCCATAATAATTCTTGTCCGATAAGTAAACCTGTGCCTGCTGCATTTGCAGCAATATCACCTAAAGAAAAGCCCCACTCTTCAGAATATCCATCTAATACTTCAACAGCACTTAGAAATGCAAAACCTAATGTAGCTCCATAGATTAGTTGATTTTTTTTACTCTCACCAGCCCAATCTAATACGTTCATACCTATTTTACCTATATAATATGAACTTATTACATGACCGGCTTTATCCATTTGTAACCATTCACTATTGTCATTTATAGTACGAAAAGATGACCGCTTAAAATCTGCATACCATAATTGATTTAATCCGATCAAGGCAACAGAAGCGGCCGCTGCTTCAGTGATATAGACTGCATTTCTACGTTTCGTATTTAAAGTATCAGATTTTTGCCAAAATGAAACATTGTTTTGAGCTATTAATGAAAAAGAATAGAGGAGCAAACAAATATTAACTATAATTACCTTCATTTTTACTAACTCAATTGCCATATATTATCTATTAATACCCTGTTTACTAACCCATTTGTGATATTTGCTAGCATTAACATTATGCTGTGCAAGGGTTTTTGCAAATTCATGATAGCCAATTTTAGTTACACTGGCGCACATATAATAATAATCATGTTTTGCATGGTTTAAGACAGCATCTATAGCAGAAATATCCGGCATAGAAATTAATGAAGGAGGAAGTCCGGCATTTTTATAGGTGTTATAAGGCGAATCAATTTCTAAATCTTTATTTAATACCCGTTTTACTTCATAGTCTTGACCATATTTTTGTTTCAATGCAAAAATGATAGTTGGGTCAGCACCTAAAGTCCATTTGTCACGCAATCTATTTAAATATAAACCTGCAACAATGGGTCTTTCGTTTGCGTTAGCTGTTTCTTTTTGAACTATTGAAGCCAGTGTAATTACTTCATTTTTAGTGAGGTTTAACTTGTTGGCTTTTTCTTGACGAGAGGTATTCCAAAAAACTTTAGACTCTTTAAGCATTCTGTCTCTAAATTTTTCAGCTGTAGTATTCCAGTAGAATTCATAAGAATTCGGAACAAACATTCCTAAGACATTGGCTTTCGTGAAATTATTTTTTTTTAGAAAATCAATATCCAGAACAGCTGATAGAATTTCAATTGAATCAGCATCAATTTGTTCAGCAATCCTACCTGAAAGCTTTTCTAAGGTATCTTGATTATTAAAAGTAACTTTAATAATAGCTTGTTTTCCGCTTCGTAGTAAATTTACAAGATCATTATTGTTCATTCCTTTTTTGATAAGGTATTTTCCTGATTTTATGACATTAGGGTAATTTTTTTGCCGCGCCACCCAATCAAAACTATTTTTATTTTTTAAATACGGAAGGATAATTTCTTTGACTTCATCGAAAGTAGTATCATTAGGTATCAAAATTGCAGTATCTTCAATAACATTAGAGTTGTATATTTTTGAATAATAGGTATACCCTATAATTGCTCCAACAATGATGAGGATGCTTAGTATTATTAAAATTATTTTTTTCATGTTACTACGAAATATATTATTTTCCTCTTACCTCTGGGTATTATTTATCAATTGAAATAAAATTTCATCTTTAAATTCCCCCTTAGTTAAAACCCATTCTTTTTTTGTGCCAACTTTTAAAAAATTATGTTTTTCAAAAAGTGCTAAACTTTTGGCATTATCAGAAGTAATATTCGCAAAGAGCTGATGAAAATTAAGCTGATTAAAACTATAATCAATTAATAATTCTAATGCTTCCGATGCATACCCTTTATGTTGTTCATTATCTATGATTAAAATACCGACTCCTGCACGTCTATGCTGAGGGATAAAATCAAAAAGATCTACAAAACCAACATTTTTTTTGGAATCATTTTCTACGATAATAAGACGTAATTGTTTGACTTCGTGTATGTCTTGGTGAGCACTTGCTATATATTGCTCTAAAATAAATCTTGAAAAAGGAGTTTGCGTACTACTTACTTCCCAATATGATTCATCATTTTCTACTGTAAATAGAAAATCGATATCCTCAGGTTCTAAGGCTCTTAAGTGAATTTTTTTACCTGTTAATGCTTGCATGCCTAATATTAAGGTTTTTAGTTTCAAGTTCAAGGTTGATTACTGTTGAGTTATTTAATATCTAAGTATTAAGTACATTATTTATTAATTGACAATTTCTCCTGTAAAAACCAATATAGCTTTACCTTTTAAAAACACATTTTTATAAGTATTATTATCGTAATCAAAAGAAACTTCTAAATTTCCACCAGACGTTTCTAAAATAACTGTTTTATTTTGTGTTTTATTAGCTTTGTGAGCTGCAATAGCAACAGCAGTTGCACCAGTACCACAGCTTAGTGTTTCGTCTTCAACACCACGTTCATAAGTTCGTACTTTAAAGATGTTTTTGTCAATTTTCTGTACAAAATTAACATTACTGCCTTCTTCAAAGTATGGCGCTCCAAATCTGATTTTTCTCCCGGTTATTTTAACGTTCACGTTTTTTACATCATTAACAAAAGTGATATGATGTGGTGAACCGGTATCTAAAAATAGATGATCTTCAAATTGCTCAACAGTTGCAACATCAATCATTTTAAGACTTACAATATTTTTTTCAATAATAGCTTCATGTGTGCCATCTATAGCCTCGAAAACAGTTTTATTATCGATAATATTTAGTTTTTTGGCGAAGGCTGTAATACACCTTCCACCATTACCACACATACTACTAATATTACCATCAGCATTAAAATATACCATAGTAAAATCATGTTGATCTGATGGTTCCAATAAAATCAATCCATCAGCACCAATACCAAATTTTCGATCACATAATTGTGCAATTAGTTTGGTATTATTTTTCGGAAATAAATGCTGCCGATTATCGATTAAGATAAAATCATTACCCGTTCCTTGATATTTGTAAAATTGTATTTGCATAAGCAAGGCAAATGTAAACATTTTTCCAACCTAAATTATGTGGAATGAAAGTTTGAGTTATAAATGCTGTTAAAGTATAGTTAAAGTCAATATTGACATATAATAATCTTGTACTTTTGAGTGTTATTTTTAGGGAATAATAACGACTCAATAGATAGAATTACTAAAACCCGTTGTGCATTTTGAGTTAAAATAATTTCCGAAATGTCATTTCGAGTGATTTTTTGATAAAAAAATCGTATCGAGAACTAATTTAATAGCTAATCGAGGCTTCGGAATTATTCTTGATACTCCCGAGGGTTCGGGATTACTTATTTCAATCGTAAAATTCACTCGTCCCAAAGTTTCGGGAGACAGAATTTATTAAAATGCACAACGGGTTACTAAAGTTTAAACGTATGAAACGAGCATTAATAAATTTTAAGATTACATTCACAAAAGGGAATGTTTAAAATTTTTAATGCGAGAACGTAGTGTTTACATACGTTCTTAATTTTATAATTAATTTGTCCGCCTGTAGCGGATTACTAAAATTTAAAGGCATGAAAAAAATAACAAGTTTAATTATAGCATCTGTTTTAGGAGGAGTATTAGCGTTGGGAGGTTATGTATTGTTGATTGGTAATTATCAAAAAGAGGAGAAGGTAAGTCAAATATTTCAACCAAAAATTACACAGGCTAATTATATACCAACTTCAAATTTTGCAGCAGAAACAGTAGACTTTACTAAAGCGGCAGCAGAAACTATACATGAGGTTGTTCATGTAAAAAACACAACAATCAGAAAGGCAGATCCCTTAGCTGAGTTTTTCTATGGGAGTAATGCCAAAGGGGGTAAGATTATTGTAGGGACAGGCTCCGGGGTTATTATTTCGCCTGATGGTTATATCATTACCAATAATCATGTGATTCAAGGAGCGAAAGAACTTGAAATTACTTTGAATAATAAAAAATCATATATAGCTGAGGTAATAGGCGTTTATGAAAGTTCAGATATTGCTTTAATAAAAATAGATGCTTCAAATTTACCATATATTACTTTTGGAAACTCTGACAATGTAAAAGTTGGAGAATGGGTGTTAGCAGTTGGTAATCCGTTTAATTTAACCTCTACTGTTACAGCCGGTATTGTGAGTGCGAAAGGGCGTGATTTAGAGGGAAATAATAATATTGATTCTTTTATTCAAACAGATGCTGCTGTAAATCCCGGTAATAGTGGTGGTGCATTAGTGAATGTCAGAGGTGAACTAATAGGGATCAATACAGCTATTACATCTCGTACAGGTTCTTTTATTGGATACTCTTTTGCGATACCTTCAAATATTGTTAAAAAAGTTGTTGAAGACATTATGGAATTTGGTATGGTTCAAAAAGCAATATTAGGAGTGAGTGGTGGAGAATTAAATCATAAGGCTGCTGAAAATTTAAATATTGATTATACTCAGGGATTTTATATTTCTGAAGTAACAGAAAATTCAGGAGCTAAAAGAGCAGGACTAAGATCTAAAGATATTATTATTAAATTAAATGATGTTAAAGTTTTAACCTATGCAGATCTGACAGGTTATTTAAGAACAAAAAAACCTAATGATATTATTAACGTTACATTTTTAAGAGATGGCGTAGAGAAAACAACCGAGGTAACTTTAACTAAAAGTGAAATAAGTTCAGTTTCGTCACTTGGTTTAGACTTAGAGAATTTGACTAATAATGAATTAAAAAAGTTAACGATAACCAATGGTGTAAAAATTACAGATATCACTAATAAAGAGCTATTGTATTATGGAGTTAAAAAAGGATATATTATTACTTCTATAAATAATAAAAAAATGTATTCTGTCGAAGATGTTAATACTACAATTAATAATAGGTCTAGTGGAGAAGTCATGAGGATAGAAATGTTAAATACTAAAGGTGAACGAGAACGGTATATTTTTAAATAACATAAAAAAAACCTCCCATCAATGGGAGGTTTTTTTATGAAAAATTGTTACGAAAACGATTGAAAAGAGTACTTTTGCAGAAAAATTAACCCTGATAGCTCCGAATACTCAGGGGAACTAAAAAACTAAAAAAATGTCTATAAATGATACCTATGAAAAAGAATTAGCTTTTCAAGCAGATAGAAGAAGAGCTACTGTTGAATTCATTAAAATAATTAGTGACCTATGGTATGATAATGCTATTGAATTGGTGTTGTTTAGAAATCAATTGATCAATAGAAATGTTAGTCAAATTTTGAATTTGGTAGAATATGCCAGTGAATTTGTACAGAAACCAATTTCTATTTTTGATGCAGTTGAAATTTCTAGAGCTATCAAAGAGATTTATTTACCACCGGCAAAATTAGATATTGGAAAATTAGCCTATGAATATGTTTTAGATGAAAGTCAAGATAATGTATTAGACTTTGTAAAAAACAAATTAAAAGGAGCAGAAAAATCGGATGGTATTCAGCCAAAAGATGTGATACTGTACGGATTTGGAAGAATTGGTCGCTTAGTAGCAAGAGAGTTGATGGAAAGAACAGGTAAAGGCAAACAAATGCGTTTACGTGCTATTGTAATCCGTGGTGAGATCAATGAAATAATACTCGAAAAAAGAGCTTCATTATTGCGTAATGATTCCGTACATGGTGAATTTTCAGGTACTGTAATCACAGATATAGCGAATAAAGCATTGATTGTTAATGGTACTACAGTGTTTATGATAGCTGCTAATACTCCTGAAGAAATTGATTATACCAAATATGGTATTAATAACGCCTTAGTTATCGATAATACAGGTGCTTTTAGAGATAAAGAAGCATTGAGCAGACACCTAGCTGCGAAAGGTGCTAGTAAAGTATTATTAACAGCTCCGGGTAAAGGAATACCAAATATTGTTCATGGCGTAAATCATAAAGATCATGACCCGGATGTAGTTGATATTTTTTCAGCAGCATCTTGTACTACAAATGCTATTACACCAGTCTTAAAAGTCATTGATGATAGTTTTGGTATTATTTCCGGTCATTTAGAAACCATACATGCCTATACCAATGATCAGAATTTAGTAGATAATATGCATAAAAAATACCGTAGAGGTAGAGCAGCAGCATTGAATATGGTTATTACTGAGACAGGTGCAGGTAAAGCGGTTGCAAAAGCATTACCTTCATTAGAAGGTAAACTAACTTCAAATGCAATTAGAGTACCTGTGCCAAATGGTTCATTGGTAGTTTTAAATCTACAATTAGAAAACTCGGCTAGTGCAGATACTGTAAATGCTATTATGAAAAAATATGCCTTAGAAGGAGATTTGGTTGAACAAATTCAATATTCATTGAGTAATGAATTGGTATCTTCAGATATAGTGGGTAGTTCTGCTCCGGCTATTTTTGATAGTAATGCTACTATTGCAACTAGCGACGGAAAGACTATTGTTATTTATGTATGGTATGATAATGAATATGGCTATAGTCACCAAGTAATACGCTTGG
>CAYXAZ010000060.1:0-21582 GCA_964463085.1 uncultured Flavobacteriaceae bacterium
AGTAAGTCGTTGCCTTTCTTTTTAAAATCCTCATATTTTAAGATATGAGGATTTTTTTGTTTTGATAGACTTTACACCGCTAGGGTGGTAGCACAAATGAGATTGTCTGTATTTTTTAGACACAGATAATCTCATTTGTGCTGTACAGAAATCTAATGTTGCTTTTTTTGATAATGTAAAAATATTTATTTTTTAAACCACAAATAACTTCATTTGCGTTATACAGAGAATTAAATTTGCCATATTCTACCATTTACGTTTTACAAATATTTAACGTTGCCTGTTTTAAAGTAAAAAATTATAAAATATCCTTAAATAATTACGTTATAGTTTATATTTCTACTTTCTTTGTGATTTGTATGAGAACTATAATATTCATAACCATTTTACTCTTTTCAATATCTACTTTTTCACAAGTAGGTGGTGAACGAATATTTAATTTCTTGAACGTAACAACTTCTGCACGTCAAGCAGCTTTAGGAGGAGAAGTATTGACTTTATATGATGATATTAATCAACCGCTATGGAATCCGTCAACGATAAATAAAGAAATTGATAATCAGACATCAGTTAGCTATGTAGATTTTTTGGCAGATATTAGCTATGGTTCTTTGTCATTTGCACATTTAATAAACAGAAGATTTGGTACCTTACATGCGGGAATTACCTATGTAGATTATGGTAAATTTATAGCAGCAGATGAGAATGGCGTTGAAACGGGTACTTTTAAGGCTAGAGATTTGGCATTTTCTATTGGTTATGCCTATAGAATTCCTAAAAGCGATTTTTATGCAGGAGCAAATTTAAAATTCATTAGTTCGAGTATAGAAAATTTCACATCAAGTGGTGTTGCTTTAGATTTTGGGTTGACCTATTTTGATGATTTAAAACCATATACTTTTACGGCTGTAATAAGAAATGTTGGATATCAAATTAGCGCATTTGATGAAGTAAAAGAATCATTACCTTTAGAGATTGCAGTTGGAGCATCCTATAAACTAGAAAATGTACCATTGCAATGGCATGTAACTATTAATAATTTGCAACAATGGAATGTTTCTGTAAAGAATCCTTCTGATAGTCAAACCACTATTGGGGGTGATACTTCTAATGCCGATATCTCATTTATCGATAATGCATTTAGACATATAGTAGTCGGAGCAGAATTTTTTCCCGACAAGGGTTTTAATCTAAGATTAGGTTATAATTTTAGAAGAGCTAGAGAATTAAGACTGACTGAAAGTAGAACTTTTGCAGGATTTACAGCAGGATTTGGTTTAAAAATGGGTAAATTAAAATTGAATTATGCTTTTACAAAATTTCACCCTGCCTCAAATACGAATACATTTACGTTGAACATAAATTTATCTAAAAGAACATTTTAATTCATAATACCTTGAAAGGAAGCAAAAAAATAATTATTGCCATAGACGGTTTTTCATCAACAGGTAAGAGCACAATTGCTAAAGAATTAGCAAAAAAATTAGATTATCTATATGTTGATACTGGTGCTATGTACAGAGCAGTAACCTTATATGCTATGGGAAAAGGTTATGTGGCCAAAGATTTTTTATTTGAGGATGGTCTTATTGAAAGTTTACCCCAAATTAATTTGAAATTTAAATACAACGATAAATTAACCCCAAATAATATTGGGGCTGAAATATATTTGAATGATCAGAATGTAGAAAATGAAATTAGAACTATTGAAGTTTCTCGACTGGTTAGTAAAGTTTCTACAATTTCTGCAGTTCGTAAAAAATTAGTAGAGCAACAACAGAAAATGGGAATTGACAAAGGATTGGTAATGGACGGAAGAGATATTGGCACCGTTGTTTTTCCAGACGCTGAATTAAAATTATTTATGACGGCTTCACCAGAAAAAAGAGCTACCCGACGTTATAAAGAACTATTAGATAAAGGGCATGAAATTACCTACCAAGAAGTATTAGAAAACGTACAACAAAGAGATTTGATAGATTCTACCAGAAAAGATTCTCCATTAAGAAAAGCTGATGATGCTATTGAATTTGACAATAGCGATATGGGTTTAAAAGCACAATTTGAAAGAGTGTATAGTATTGCCATGCAGAGAATTACTTCCTTAAGGAATATTTAGGTATTTATGAGTTTGTAATGATATTTTCCATTTAGGGTTTTGCATTACATAATCAATTATTAAAGGTGTCATTTTTTCTCGATTACTCCATTCGGGTTGTAGAAACAGCACACAATTTTCATTTACTTTTGCAGCTTGCTCTTCGGCGAATTTAAAATCATTTTTGTTGTAAATTATTATCTTTAGCTCATCTGTTACAGTGTAAATTTCGTCTAGAGGCAATTTATTTTTTTTAGGAGAAAGACAAATCCAATTCCAAGAACCAGATAAGGGATAAGCACCTGAAGTTTCAATATGTGTTTTAATAGTATTATTTTGCAGGTGTTGTGTTAAATAATTCATATTCCACATTAGTGGCTCACCACCGGTAACCACAACAGTATTTCCAAATTTGCTTGCATTTTCTATAATACTATCAGAGGCTGTGGCAGGATGTAATTTTGCATTCCAACTTTCTTTAACATCACACCAATGACATCCTACATCACAACCACCAATTCGAATAAAATAAGCCGCTGTACCGGTATGAAAACCTTCACCTTGAATAGTATAGAATTCTTCCATTAACGGAAGCATCTCTCCTTTGTTAATTAATTCTTGAGTTTCTTTGTCCATATTATTCAATCACAGCAACAGCTTCAATTTCAATTTTAGCACCTGCAACTAAATTTGCTGCAAATGTAGTTCTTGCCGGAAAGTTATCCTTAAAATAGGTTTTATATACTTCATTCATAGCAGCAAAATCATTAATATCAGCTAAAATAACAGTACACTTTACTACGTGGTTTAAGTCAGATCCATTGGCTTCTAAGACAGCTTTAATGTTATCTAAGACCTGAGCGGTTTCGGCTTTAATACCTCCATCAACTAATTTCCTTAGAGAATGATCCATACCAATTTGTCCGGCTAAAAATAAGATATCTCCAACTTTTACTGCATCTGAAAAAGGCAACTCTTTTTTCTTTTCTTCTTTAGATTTTAAAAATTCAATTTCCGTTTTGTGATGGGTTGTACACGATGTATTGATAAGCATAAATAAACTAAGAATCAATTTTAAACTATTTTTCATGATAACATAAATTTAGAAAGTTTAAGCAAAGGTATAAAATAAGCATTCTCGAACTAATCAATAAGTAATTTTAATAATCCTTTATAATAAATTAGCATCAATTTTTGATTTGGTATATTTAATCTTACTTTTATAAACTGAAACATAATATTTTATTTCCGATGAGCAAAAAGGAAACTTTTTTTAAAACTATAAATGAAGGTTACAAAACCAAAGGTGATTATATAACGCTAGGTGCTGCTATGTTAGGTGAAGAAACCGTAACAGAAGCATTTGTAAATATACCGTTAAAAACATTGAACAGGCATGGTTTAATTGCCGGAGCAACAGGAACTGGTAAAACTAAAACATTACAGGTGTTGGCTGAAAACCTTTCTGAAAAAGGTATTCCAGTATTATTGATGGATGTTAAAGGGGATTTAAGTGGTTTGGCAAAAGCAAGTCCCGGACACCCTAAAATTGATGAACGTCATGAAAAAATAGGGCTTCCATTTGATGCTAAAGAATATCCTGTAGAGATTTTAACAATCTCGGAGCAAGATGGCACACGTTTAAGAGCAACTGTTTCTGAATTTGGCCCGGTACTTTTATCTAGAATTTTAGATTTATCTGAAACCCAAAGCGGAATAGTTGCTGTGTTATTTAAGTATTGTGATGATAATAAATTACCCTTATTAGATTTAAAAGATTTTAAGAAAGTATTACAATACGCAACGCAAGAAGGAAAAAAAGAATTAGAAGCAGAATATGGAAGAATATCAACATCTTCAACAGGATCAATTCTTCGTAAAATAGTAGAGATTGAGCAACAAGGGGGTGATTTGTTTTTTGGTGAACGTTCTTTTGAAGTAGAAGATCTAACGAGGATTGATGAAAATGGCAGAGGGTTAATATCTGTATTACGTTTAACTGATATTCAAGATAAACCGAAGTTGTTTTCAACATTCATGCTACAATTGTTGGCTGAGATCTATGCAACATTTCCTGAACAAGGAGATTCAGGAAGACCGGAACTCATATTGTTTATTGATGAAGCACATTTAATTTTTAATGAAGCTTCAAAAGCATTATTAAATCAGATTGAGAGTATTGTTAAGTTGATACGATCTAAAGGTATTGGTATCTATTTTGTAACGCAAAACCCTAAAGATGTGCCTTCAGATGTATTATCTCAATTAGGATTGAAAATACAACATGCTTTACGTGCGTTTACTGCAAATGATAGAAAAGCAATCAAGTTAACTGCTGAAAATTATCCAGATTCTGAATACTACGATACCGCTGAAGTGTTAACCCAGCTTGGCATTGGTGAAGCCTTGGTGTCTTGTTTGAACGAAAAAGGAATTCCTACACCGCTAGCAAGAACTATGTTGAGAGCACCGATGAGCAGAATGGATATATTGTCGAAAGATGAATTGTCTGATTTAATATCAGAATCTAAATTGACAAAGAAATATAATGAAGAGATTGATAGAGAAAGTGCTTATGAAATTTTAAACGGAAAAATAGAAAGAGCTCATAAAACTGAAGCTGAGGAGAAGAAGAAAAAAGAAGCAGCTAAAACAACAAAAAGAAACTCAGGTAGAAGAAGTACAAGAATGAATCCCATATTAAAAGTGGTTACAAGTGCAACTTTTATCCGTAGTGTTTTTGGTATTTTAAAGAAAGTAATGAAATAACAATTATGAGTAAAGTATTAATATCTATTATTGTAGAGGATCATTCGTTTTAATATAAAACTAAATGGCTTGTAGCTTGAAGTCAGAAGCACGAAGTAATATTACTTCTAACCTCGTGCTTCCAACTTTAAATTTTCAGAAGCTCTATGGAAATAGATGTTTTAAACTATTTTGAGATTATTTAATTTATATCAATATGAGAAAGATTATTTTAGGGGTATTGTTAGTCGTAATTGTAAACTGTAAAAAAGAAAATAATTATCTTTTAGCAAAAGAACAAGTTGGTAAAATAACCTCAACTACTGAGGTGTATGAATTGAAATCAATTTTTGAAAAAGACTCTTTGGTTTCACATTTAGGCGAAGGTGATTTTGCTGATTCGCCTTATGATGAATATTTAGTGTATACGAAAGATGGTGGGCATATATTTACTATCATCCCTAAAGAACAACATGATTCAACCTCAACTATTGAAAGTATTCAGGTTTTTGGCAAAAAATATAAGACTATTAAAGGTTTAGGCTTGTCTTCCACATTTAAAGATATCTCAGGAAATTATACTGTAAATAAAGTAGAGTCTACATTTAACAATGCAGTTTTATTTGTAGATGAATTAAATGCTACTATAACGATAACTAAAAAAGAATTAGGAGTCAATGATTTTGGTACTCAAAAAATCAGTTTAGCACAAATACCTGATTTGGCAAAAATAAAAGCATTAACATTTTGGTTTGATTAGTTTAAATGAGAGCTATATTAGAAAATTTATCTAAGTTATCAGAAGAAAAAGAAGCAGAAACTCGAAAGTATTTTGCCAAACTTCGAAAGAAATCACCAAAGCGATTAGACGTATTAATGCAAGAACTGCATGATGACGAGTTTTCTAAAACTGACTGTTTAACTTGCGCTAATTGTTGTAAAACTACCAGTCCTATCTTTACAGATAAAGATATTTCTCGTATTTCCAAGTCACTAAGAATGAAAGAACAACAGTTCATCTCTACCTATCTGCAACGTGACGAAGATGATTTTATGGTCTTGCAACAAGCACCTTGTACTTTTTTGGACGAAACCGATAATACCTGTTTTATTTATGATGTCAGACCTAAGGCTTGTAGTGAGTATCCACATACAAATAGAAAAAAGTTTATTCAGTTAACAAATTTAACATTGAAAAATACTGAAGTTTGCCCTGCAGTATTTAATATAGTTGAAGAGCTGAAGAAGAAGTTGCCTTTATAATCTATGAGGTAATATTGTTAGTGTTTGAGATTATAATGTTAATAGAAGGATATTTAATAAACTAATTTTGGTTTTAATTAAATAAAGATTCCAATCAAGTCAATTTTAGTATATTATAATTTTTTACTTTAGAACAAATAACGGAAACGCCTTTTAAATTCAAAAAATGAATGACAGCTGCGCAAAGTCTCCCGACTTTGAGCAAATATAAAACAAGAAACAAATAAAAAGCTACTTTAAAAGGTATCTGTCTCTTTTGTTTTTAGATATTGTATATGATAACAGTACCGTTTTGTATCTTTAAAATCATTGATTAAATTTACAATTCAAACGAATTAAAGTAATGAACTCATCTTGACTTCAATGAAAAAAGGATTTATAATCAGAGACCAAAGTAAGGCACATTACATAACTGAAACTGTCGTTGATTGGATAGACATTTTTTCAAGAAAGAATTATAGAGATTGTATTATTGAAAGCATCAAATATGACTAGAAATATAGAATATAAATAGGTGTTTTCAGAATGTATCATGTATAATTTGATGATTTAGTGTAATATTGCTCAAAGTCACAGACTTTGCGTAGTTGGAGTGATATCCTAAAAATCAATTTTATTGTTAAAAAAATAAAAATAGATGAAACATATAGAAACCATTTTTAAAATAATTTTGTTAGTATTGTTATTATTTATATCAGCCTGCAAAAACAAAACACCAAAACAAAATCTAGCATTAGCATCTATAGAGTTAAAACGAGGAGACCTCATACTCTGCTATGGCGAACAATTTGGCGAGGTAAATTTTTCGCTTGCTTGCGATTATTCAGTGCGAGAAACATTCGATTTAGCATTGGCTTTATTGCATTCTTTTGAGTACAATGAAGCCGAAAAAGCCTTTGTAAAAGTGTTAGATGCAGACCCGGAATGTGCCATGGCATATTGGGGAATTGCAATGAGTATCTATCATGCAGCTTGGTTTCCGCCTACTAAAAAAGAAATGATTAGAGCTTCAAAAATATTAGAGGCTGTAAAATCTATTGATAAAGGAGAAAAGGAGAACGACTATATCGAAGCTATTACAGCTTTTTATAAAGATTATAAAACGTTAGATCATAAAACAAGAGCCAAAAAATATGAAGAAAAAATGGAAGACATGTATCTAAAATACAAAGGTGATACAGAAGCAGCCATTTTTTATACCTTAGCTCTATATTCTACAAGAGATCAAGTTGGTAAAGATTATATAAACGAACGAAAGGCTGGAAAAATTTTAGAAGCCTTATTTAAAGAACAACCCAATCATCCGGGAATTGCACATTATATTATTCATAATTATGACAATCCAACCTTGGCATCAAAAGCATTAGCAACAGCAAGACGATATGCAGATATTGCTCCTGCTTCATCTCATGCACAGCACATGCCATCGCATATTTTTACCAGATTAGGTATTTGGGATGAGTCTATTGCATCAAATATTTTATCTGCAGAAAACTCAAGATGTTACACGCAATCTATAGAAATAGACGATTCGTACTTTGCAGAATTACACGCTATAGATTATTTAGTCTATGCATATCTGCAAGCAGGAGATAATATAAATGCCGAAAAACAATACGATCTCATTAAAGAGATGAAAACGTTTCATCCAGCCAATATTTTAGCAGCTATCTATCCAATAACTTCAATACCATCAAGATTGGCTCTCGAAAATAAAGATTGGAAACGAGCTGCTAATTTAAAGTTACCTGAAATAAATTTGAATTGGAATAGATTTCCTTGGCAAAAAGCCATCCTACATTTTGCAAAAGCACTTGGAAATGTGCATACTAAAAATTTTAAAGCAGTTGAAAATGAAATAACAACACTAAAACAATTAAAACAAGATTTGATTAACCAAAATGATGTAACAATGGCTGCCCAAATAGACCAAGTTGCCATTCAAATTAAAACAGTGGAGGCTTGGCTAAACTTTAAAAGAGGAAATCAAACAAAAGGGTTAGTACTTATGAAAGAAGCTGTTCTTATGGAAAGTAAAACAAGTAAGCATCCAGTTACACCAGGAGATGTTTTACCTGCTGTTGAACTTTTAGGTGATATGCTTATGGAAGCAAAAAACTATCCTGAAGCATTAGAAACTTATGAAGTAAATCTAAAATTGCATCCTAATAGGTTTAATGGTCTTTATGGTGCTGCTTTGGCAGCCAAAAAATCTGGAGATAAAGAAAAAGCAGCAGATTATTTTAACCAACTTATTGAATTAACAAAAAATTCAGATAGTAATAGATTAGAAATAAAGGAAGCAAAAGAATTTGTAGAAGAAAAGGTAATTTAATATGAGAATTCACAAAGTATACTTTTATTCTTTATTATTTCTTACTTTTTTTGGAATAATTTCTTGCAATTACAATACAAAGAAAGAATTACCTATTTTCAATCCAGCTGATATAGATTCTAGATTGGTTGATAAAAGCCTTCGTAATTCAAATAAAAATCACACAGTAGCTGATTTTAGTTTAATAAATCAAAATGGAAAAATTATTACCCAAGAGGATTATAAAGATAAAATTTATGTAGCAGATTTCTTTTTTACACGTTGCACAACCATTTGTCCTATTATGACAAATAATATTGGGAAACTACAAGAAGTATTTAAAAGTAATGATGCTGTTATGTTTTTATCACTATCAGTAACTCCTAATATTGATAGTATTTCTGTATTGCGTGAATATGCAGATAAAAAAGGAGTAATAGATGCTAAATGGAATGTTACAACCGGTAATAAAAAACATATTTATGAATTAGCCCGTAAAAGTTATTTTGCTGTGGTTGAGAAAGGCGATGGTGGTTTACAAGATTTTATACATACTACCAATTTTGTGTTAGTTGATAAAAAAAAGCAAATACGCGGAATTTATGATGGTACAGATAATAAGGAAATAAAACGTTTAATTAATGATATTAAATTTTTAATAGATTAATCATAAAGCAAATATCTACTCCTCATTTTTTGAAAATTATTTAAATCTAATTGCCAAGTCTTTCTGATTTCCTCAGTAGTCATTCCACTTTCAATTTGTTTCTGTAATTTTTTTGTTCCGGCATGTGATGTAAAAGTATCACCGAAAAACGATTCATTTTTAGGTGTTTTGTTATAAGCATCAATAAGCCATTTTAAATTAATCATGCTTAAATGCTGAGTTGCTCTTAAATCAACACCATTACAGATTTTCCCATTATGCTTAGGGTATTTTGATCCAAAATTTGGTTTAGGAGTGTAAGTAAAGCTACTTTTAGGAAAAAATGGAGCTCCATACATTTGAAATTGTGTTTCAGTACCACGGCCGGCATTAATAGTTGTGCCTTCAAAAAAACCTAAGCTAGGATATAAGTTGATTGATTTGTCGTTTGGTAAATTTGGAGACGGCCTTATAGGTAAACTATAACTAGTATTGTGCATGTAATTTTTCAAAGGCATTACGGTTAAATTACATTGCACTCCATTCTTCAACCATTTTTCACCATTTATCATTTGTGCATATTCGCCAATGGTCATTCCATAAACTATAGGTACAGGATGCATACCTACAAAACTTTGATGTTCAATTTCTAAAATAGGCCCGTCAATATAGTGCGCATTAGGATTTGGTCGGTCAATAACGATCAATTTAATATTATTTTCTACACAAGCTTCCATTACATAGTGTAGGGTAGAAATATAAGTATAGAATCGCACACCCACATCTTGTATGTCAAAAATTATCACATCAATACCTTTCAATTGTTCTAGAGATGGCTTTCTGTTTTTTCCATAAAGAGATGTAATCGACAGTCCGGTTTTTGGGTCTTTACCATCAGAAATATGTTCTCCCGCATCAGCCTTTCCTCTGAAGCCATGCTCGGGTGCAAAGACTTTTTTTACATCAACTTTCAACGAAATTAAGGTGTCAATTAGGTGTGTAAAACCTTGATTTGAGTTTTGAACTACACTTGTTTGGTTTGCAACAACAGCTACAACTTTTTGTTGAAGTAAATGTAAATAATTATCTGGGTAAGAAATTATTATAGGTTGAATACTATCGACATATGACAGCTTGTCATGCGTTGAATTTCGAACTGTTTTGGTGTTTTTTTGGTAGTTTGTTGTTGAAGATTTGTTGCCACATGAAATCAATCCGAAAAGCAAAATAAAAACCCAAAAGAAATATGTATTTTTGACCTTAGAATAAATCATTCCTAAATTGAATTACGAGTTATATTTAGCGAAACGTATTATTACTGCTAAACAGTATAAAAGTAGTATATCCTCTCCAATAATAAAAATTGCAATAACTGCAATTGCTTTGGGTATGATTATTATGTTGATTACTATTTCATCTGTATTTGGACTACAATATAAAATTAAAGAAAAAATTTCAGGGTTTAGTGGCCATGTTCAAATTACAAATTATGAAGATAATAATTCTGAGATCACTATTACACCAATTTCCCTTGAACAGGAATTTTATCCTAACTTCACGAATGTAGATGGTATTAAGAATGTACAAATTTTTGCAACTAAGGGTGGAATTATAAGAACAAAAACTGATTTTGAAGGTGTTATTTTTAAAGGTGTAGGTAGTGAATATGATTGGTCTTTTTTTAAATTGTATTTAACGCAAGGCGATTTGCTGAGTATTACTGATGAAAAGTCTGACCTAGTACTGATATCTAAATTAACTGCAGATCGACTCAACCTAAAGGTAAACGACACGTTTAATCTGTTTTTTATGAAAGATAATCCGTCAAAAGCACCTAATGTTCGCGTTTTTACTATAACAGGTATTTATAGTTCAGGATTTAAAGATTTTGACGAAAATTATATATTAGGAGATATCAAACATATACAACGCCTTAATAAATGGAAACCAGATCAAGTAGGCGGTTTTGAAGTATTATTAGAAGATTTCGATAAGCTTGATGAAAAAGGAAATGAGATATATCAAGAAGTGCCATCTACTTTAAATGCACAAACTATTTCAGAAAAATACCCTGCTATTTTTGATTGGTTGCAAATATTAGATACAAACATTATCGTAATTATCAGTATTATGATTTTGATTGCCGGTATCAATATGATAACTGCTTTATTGGTTTTAATCTTAGAACGAACGCAGATGATAGGTGTTCTAAAAGCTTTAGGAAGTTCAAATTGGAGCATTCGTAAAGTATTTTTATACAATGCAACTTATTTGATTGGCGTTGGTCTATTTTGGGGTAATTTAATTGGGATAGGTTTATTATTAATTCAAAAATACTTTGGAGTTGTTAAATTAGACCCTGAAAATTATTATGTGAGTGAAGCACCGGTTTATCTTGGCATAGAATATATTTTACTATTGAATATAGGCACCTTACTCTTATGCCTATTTATGTTGTTGATTCCTTCATATATAGTTAGTAAGATAAGTCCTGTAAAAGCTATAAAATTTGATTAGTGAGATTCTATGTTTAAAAAGTAATCAAAAGTTACGAATTTAAAATAGTTAGTCGAACTGATCCCGCTGAAAATCGGGATCTTCTGAATACAAATGAATACATAAATTTATAAAAATTCAATGTTATATGAGGTTAGATTATTAGAAAACAGCTACAGTTGAAATGTCTTGAATTAAAAAATAAAAGATTCTTTGACAAGCTCAGAATGACATCTATTTTTTCTTTACTTTTGTATTCCAATTCAACAAATACACAAATAACCTCTCGATAGCTATCGGGATAAAAATATATAAATGAAATACGATATCATAATTATAGGAAGTGGTCCGGGCGGATACGTAACAGCTATAAGAGCCTCACAATTAGGCTTTAAAGTTGCAGTTGTAGAGAAAGAAAATTTAGGCGGAATTTGTTTGAATTGGGGTTGTATTCCTACCAAAGCACTATTAAAAAGTGCTCAAGTATATGATTATTTAAAACATGTTGATGCTTATGGATTAAAAGCCAAAGAAATTGATAAAGATTTTACTGCAGTTGTACAACGCAGTCGTAATGTGGCTGATGGTATGAGTAAAGGAGTTCAGTTTTTAATGAAGAAGAATAAGATTGATGTCCTTGACGGATTAGGGAAAGTAAAACCGGGAAAAAAAGTAGATGTTACAGATGGTAAAGGAAAAACTACTGAATATAGTGCAGATCATATCATTATTGCGACAGGAGCGCGTTCACGTGAATTACCATTCTTACCTATAGATGGTAAAAAAGTGATAGGTTACCGTGAAGCAATGACTTTAGCAAAACAACCTAAAAAAATGATTGTAGTAGGCTCAGGTGCTATTGGTGTTGAATTTGCTTATTTCTATAACGCTATGGGTACAGAAGTTACTATTGTTGAGTTCTTACCAAATTTGGTGCCCTTAGAAGATATTGATGTTTCTAAACAGTTTGAACGTTCGTTTAAAAAATCGGGCATCAAAGTAATGACAAACTCAAGTGTTACTTCTGTTGATACTTCGGGTAATGGCATTAAAGCGACAGTTAAAACAAAGAAAGGCGAAGAAGTATTAGAGGCAGATATCATATTATCTGCCGTTGGTATCAAAACCAATATTGAAAATATAGGATTGGAAGATGTAGGCATTGCTACAGATAAAGATAAAATTTTGGTGAATAGTTATTATCAAACCAATATACCGGGTTATTATGCTATTGGCGATGTGGTTGATGGTCCTGCATTAGCACATGTCGCTTCTGCGGAAGGAATTACGTGTGTAGAGAAAATTAGCGGATTAAATCCGGAAGCGATAGATTATGGCAACATACCGGGTTGTACCTATGCCACTCCTGAAATTGCGAGTGTGGGTATGACAGAGGCTGAAGCCAAAGAAGCAGGCTATGAATTAAAGATTGGGAAGTTTCCATTTTCGGCATCAGGTAAAGCTAGTGCTGCAGGAACAACAGAAGGCTTTGTAAAAGTAATTTTTGATGCCAAATATGGTGAATGGTTAGGCTGCCATATGATTGGTGCAGGTGTAACCGATATGATCGCAGAAGCTGTATTGGGTAGAAAATTAGAAACGACAGGACATGAAGTGTTAAAAGCAATACACCCACACCCAACGATGAGCGAAGCGGTGATGGAAGCGGTTGCAGATGCTTATGATGAAGTGATCCATTTGTAAAATGGATGGATTAATCATCCCAAAGATGTCACCCTGAGTGCGTCATCTCGAGTGGAGTCGAGAAACGAAGAGTGTTTCGAGATCTCATAGGGATAGATAAAAGAAACTCTAAAATATTACTTTTGAGTTTTTATTTATACATAAAGTAGACATGTCCATTTACTTTAATCCCATATTTGTGGTCGTTCAATTCCAATTGTTCTTAAATAACTCAATATTTGTCCTGTGTGAACAGATTCGTGATATGCAATTCGGTTTAGATAATCTCCAAGTTTTTTACTTTGTCCAACCTCTTTTCTTTCAATTCTCATATTCTCCAAATCAGATTCTTTTAATCCATTTATCATACTCAAAAATTCTGTTCGATATTTTTCGGTAAATTCCAATTCATTTTTTAAATCCGAATATTTTAGTCCATTCCAAGGCGATTGATAATTTCCTAAATTTCCTCGATTTTTGATTATTTTATGAAATAGATGTTCTCCTTCTAAAACGTGTCTTATCATCTCGATAATCGTAAATGCATTTTCATCTGGTTTCCAATTCAGATATTCGTTTGGAATTCCACTCCATAACTTTATACTTCGTCTTCTAATTTCAGAAAAATTTAATAATATAATTTTGATTGAATTCATTAATTGTTTTTTGTTTTAGACGTTGTTTTGTGTTCGTTAAGACACCTAAGTTTACAAAGTTAAAGGAATCTTGTTTTTTACAGACACAACTATTTGATTATTAGTGGTAATTATTTTTTAGTCTGTAGAAACCTAAGGATTGTTTGCTAAAAAGAGTGGTTGTACAACAGCTATCAGTGTTACCCACTGGCTATTTTATTTTCGATTTATTTTTCAACAACAACTTGTGTCTCCACAACTTTGATTTTCTTGTATTGGTGGACAAGGTATAGTTCCAAAAGAACAATAAACACAACAATCTCCTTTATTTGGCTTTAAAACAACTTTACAATTTTCACATTCGTAGAAAAATTGACAAGTGTCTGTTGGCATTTCTTCTTCTTTTTTATGTCCACATTCTGGGCAAGTTATTGTTGATTTTAATTCTATATTCATTTTATTTTTTTGTTAATTACTGAATATCCTGTTGAATTAACGGCTTTTTCTATTTCTTCAATTGTTGTTTTTGAGTTGTCAAATTCTATTTCAGCATTTCCGTTTTCGTATGAAGATTTGACTTTTAATACTCCGTTTAATTGATTAACAGAATGATTAATATGTTCTTCACAAGATATACAAGTCATTCCTTTTATTCCAAGGTTTATGGTTTGGATATTTGATTTATCAACTACTAGTATTTTCTTTTCAGATTTTGGATAAAATACAGATGAATAATAAGGAAATGCGGTCATTACAATTGTAAAAATAGTTACAATTCCAAGAAAAAGTTTTGATTGAATAAAGGACGGTCTTTCATCAGTATCACAATCGCAATCTATTTCTTTTTTAGTCCCGATAGTTATCGGGATTAGTTTCTGATACCAAGCAAAGCCTAAAATCAAAATTGTAAATCCAATCAAGTATGGTCTAAATGGTTCTAACCAAGAAAAAGTAGAAGCAATTCCTGAAGTTCCTGAAATTAGTGCCAAAACAGGTGTAATACAGCAAAGTGATGAGGCAATTGCAGTCAATAAACCTGCTCCAATTAATTTTTCATCCTTTTTCATACTGTTTCCAATATTTTATTTCCGTCAATAAGTTCAAAAAATGGTGAGAATATTGTTTCGTATTCTATTGTTATTGAATAGAATATTGTTTGTGCTATTCTTTTGGGTTTGATTATATTTCTGTCTTTTAATTTTCTCAAATGTTGAGAAATCGCAGAAATTTTCATTTCAAGTATGTCGCTTAAATCACAAACGCAAAGTTCTTGTTCTTGAGATAGCAAATACAAAATTTTTAGTCGAACATTATTACCTGCCAAACTTAAAGCATTGGAAAGTAAATCAAATGAATTTTCTAATTCCGTTATTGTTTGTTTGCAGTTAGATATTTGTTCAACATCTGCTTCAATTCTTATACAACTATTGTTTTCCATACAATAAAGATAGTATAATTATCTTATTTAAGCAAATACTAAAATATCAATATTTTTTTTACTTTTTTCCTGTCATATTTGGTCGGTCGTGCTTGTGGGTAACGGGAGTCTGCACAAAAATCTCAAATTTAACTTATTCTTCATTTATAACTCATTAATAATCAGATGCAATATTTTTCATAAATTAGGTTAATGCACAGTCTGACGGTTTTTGGCCCTGAGGTCAAAGCTTGTGCCCTCCCGATAGCTATCGGGACTATTGGGAGGCGAAATACCCCTAGGCCTGCCTCAATGTCATTAAGTTAAGAGATATATGAAACCCTTCCGTCTTTAACTTCGTTAAAGACACCTTCCCTTTTCGGGGAAGGAGTTTTCATTCTAAAACAAATTCACACGTTACTATTTTTTAAATCTATACGTAAACTCCCCTCCTTTTTTTAAGGAGGGGTGGGTTTTTGCCCTAGCAAAAAGACGGGGTGGTTATTTTATTTTTACTAATCTGTCTCTTAGTACATAAAAAATAACCTATTCTTGATTCAAAGTTATAGAGTTGTCTGAATATTTTGATCTCATGGGGTTGAAAACCTTAACTTTTGGGCTCTGCCTCGGGGATAATCGATTTCAAGAATTTCATCTGGTTACGGTGTTGATAGAAGGTTGTAAAAGCATCATATCCACAAAAAACATCTAAAACAAATACCAATTTTAAAAGAATGATGATTTGTTTTAGATGTTTTTCAGAAAATCTTTTGCTTTGATCTATATTAGTTTGTCTAAGTTGATTTCATTGTTTTACCCAGCTATCTCAGTTGATAAAACAACATTGGTTTGGTTGTTGTTGATTTCTTGTTTTTCAACCGATGCACATGAACCTGTTGACTTACATGCGTTTATCGAAATAATCGCAAAAACAAAAACAATTACTGTTACAATTTTCTTCATAAGTTTAGCATTTTAGTTTTTTCAGAACACCTTTTAATCAATTGATTAGAGGGTACTGGACTTTCTATAACGTTAAACTGTACCAATTTATTTTGGATGTTATTAATTAACTTTTTTGAGATGGATTTTTTAGAGTTCCATTTAGTAATTGATAACCAATTAGTTACATCTTTTGTTTTTTGATGATATCGTTCTGAAAATAACTGTATCAAGTTATCATTTTCTAATGGGTCTTTAAATGTACCAAGCTGTTTATTTATAACTTTTATAACGGTACTTATTTCAGTTTTTTGATGTTCTAAAACTTCGTCACGTACTGCCATTACAAAGCTAGGCCATGGTGTGGTAATATTGTTAATTCTTCTAAAAATGCCTTTATCTACATAGGGTTTTGTGGTAAAATGTTCCCATAAAAAATAATCGGCTAATCCATTGCTTAATGCTTCAATACCTCCATCAAGGTTTTTAACAATTTTATATTGTAAATTATCAATATCAAAGCCATGTGTATGTGCATTTACTTTTGCCATTAATTGTGAGCCTGAACCATAACGGCTGATAGCTATACTGGCATTCTCTAATTCTTGAATAGTTGTAAAATTTGAGTTGGCAGCAACATGAATTCCCCATAACAATGGAGATTGCACATATACTTTTACAATTTTACTCGGATTGCCATTGATGATGTCTTTGATAATGCCTTCGGTTAAAATGATAGCAATATCAATGCTACCATCACGTAAAGCACTACACATATCACCCGTACCACCCGGAAATTCTTTCCATTGTAAATCAATACCTTTCTTTTTGAACAAACCTTTTTCAATAGCTAAATGCCAAGGTAAATTAAAATGTTCCGGTACACCTCCAATAGTTATTTTTTGCATTATAAGGATTTGAGTTCTTGCTGCTGTTTTTTTGTAAGATTTTGGACGACTAATTCATAGGATGTATCAATCCATTTATAAATAATACTATCTTCAACAGAATTATCTAATACTACTTTATTCCAATGCTTTTTATTCATATAAGCTTGTGTGTCTAAACAAGAATAACGAGTTCTTAATGATTCTATCTCATCAGGATCAGCTTTTACACTGATGCTTTGAAAAGAATTAATATCTGTTGCAGTAAACATTTTCCCCAATACTTTAAAAACAAAAACATTCGGTAGCTTCGGAAATGGGAAAGATTCTGTCACTCCTTTTTTTGAAAGACAATATGAACGGTATTCTTCAATATTCATATAACTATTCGACAAGTTTATCTAAGGTATATTGTATCAATGCTTCTACAGTTTTGTACGGATCATTACTAAAAGTACCATTTGCTCTATTAGCAATAATAGCATTCATAGAAAGTGCATTATGACCTAGTAAACGAGCCAATCCGTAAATTGCTGAAGTTTCCATTTCAAGGTTTGAAATTCGGATACCATTATAATTAAAGCTATCCATTTTACTATTCAAATGAATATCTTGAATAGGTAGGCGTAAAACCCTGCCTTGTGGACCGTAAAACCCCGGTGCTGTTGCTGTAAATCCGGTAAAAACTTTGTCGCTTTTTAATTTTTTTTCTAAACTTTCATTGCCTTTGATAATATATGGTCTCGCTTTATTATTGCTCCAATTAGTATGCTTGATAAAAGCATCTTCTATTTCTTTTTCAAAAATATGTGCTGCTACGTACGAATGCAATAAACCATCTAATCCCAAGCCATATTTACCCATTACAAAACTGTCAACCGGAATATCATTTTGTAATGAACCTGAGGTACCTATTCGAACAATATTCAATTGGTGATGTGTTGGTTTTATGGTTCTATTTTCTAGATCGATATTTACCAATGCATCTAATTCATTCATTACAATATCAATATTATCAGGACCAATACCCGTTGAAATAACAGTAAGTCTTTTGCCTTTATAAATACCTGTTACTGTTTTAAACTCACGTTTTTGAATATCAAATTCTATATTGTCAAAATGTTTTGAAATTTTAGGAACTCTATTTTGATCGCCAACAAAAATAATGTTATCAGCAATATGTTCAGGTTTTAAATTCAAATGGTAAATACTACCATCAGGATTCAAAATTAACTCAGAAGGTGCTATTTTATTCATTGGTTTAGATTAAATATTGTATTGATTTTACGCGTAACTTCAATACTAGAGAGGTTAGGTTTTAAAAAAACAGGTTCAGATTCTAATTGATTGATAACAATACCATACAAATGTTTTGAAGCATCTAAATACAAGGTGTCTTTCAAATTATTGACAGCAACAATGTCTTTTTCTGAAATAGTAACTTTTACGTTTTTGTTGTTTTTAAAAGTAGTTATAATCTGATTGGTTAAATTTTCAAAATTACCATCTAATTTAACCAAGGCATCAGACTGATTGTCTTCAACCATTTTACCAAAATTAAACTCAGTGGGTCTAAATAGTATGACCTCATTTTTAGTTGAAAGATATATCTTTTTTTTAATAGGAAGGTCGATCTCATTTTTTAAGAAAAAGAATTTTTCTTTAGTAATAGAGGTTTCATTAATCGGTTCCTTTTGATTTATACTATGCTTTCTGATGACTTTTAACAATTCATCTGTTCTTTCCAATTGAATGAAATGGGCAGTATTTTTTAGCACTAATCTTTCAGAATTAGACACGTCTTTATGTAATCTTTCACAATCTTCTTGAATTAATTTGTTATCATTTTTTCCATAAAGTACACTTATTTTTTGATCAATATTTTTATAATTTTCAGAAGCTTCTTTTAGGTTGTTAGCATAATTCATACGTTCTTTAGAGGTGCTGTACAACACTTTTGATTGAGACCATAATTGTTTTCTAATATCTAAAAAGATATCGGTTAAGATTTCTTTATTTCCGCCAAAGGCATTTAATAAGCCTTCATCAATTTTTTGTGGAGCAACCGTTTTACTTATAAGCACAGTAATTCCTTTACCTATAATAGGTAAAGTACTCATTTTATAAAGTGTTTCCGGTTTAAATTGGTAAAGAGGTGAAGCTACAATAATATAAGATTTTATGTTATCATTTTTTGTAGTTGCCATATGTGCTGCAATTGAACCACCGTATGAATGTCCTACTATCACAACAGAATCTAAGGATAATTTATGAATAAGCTGATTTACCATGTTGACATTTGCTTTAATGGTATAGTCATAATTATTTGCAGTACTAAAACCATTACCTAGTCTGTCAAAAGCAGTTACTTTATGAGTTGATGATAAACTGTCAATAATGGGTTGCCAATCTTCAATAGAACCGGGAGTGCCATGAATTAATAGGATATCTTGTCCTTCCCCCTTTTGTATATATCTGATAGTTTCCTCACCAATATCTATAAACTGACCTTGCCAAGATTGCGTGTGTTTTAAATTTCCTTCTTTAAAACTTGTAGTATTGATTTTTCCTACAATAAATAATACCAGTGCTATTAATACAATTAGATAGAGTAAGTATTTAAATAATTTTTTCATTGATTATTTTTGTTTAGATTGTCACTAAGTTGTTGAACCATTTTGTATAGTTTTTGATGATTAAATTTATTTACTGACACTTCCGACTTCCAACTTCGGTCTTCTAACTTTTTAATTATCCACCAACACGTTTAACATTAAATCCTTTTTCTTTAAGCATTTCCATTATCTTATCTCTATAATCACCCTGAATAATAATTTTATCGTCTTTAAAACTGCCACCAACACTTAGTTTGGTTTTTAATTCTTTAGCCAGTTTTTTAAAATCAGCAGTAGCTCCGGTATATCCTTCAAGTATGGTTATGGGTTTGCCTTTTCGTTTTTCATATTTACAAATAATAGGTTCATCTTGTAACCAAATATCATTTGTTCCCTTCTCTTTGTGGTGGCTTTCCTTTTTAGGAATATGGTCAGGAAATAAATTTTTTAGCTGATCTTGTAAATCCATTATTTTATATTTTAGAATTACGAATTACGAATTACGTGTTTGGTATTATTATTTCTAAGATTCAAATTTCATTCAATAAAGATTATTTCTTTTTTTATTTAAGGATTAAATTACACATCGTAACTCAAAAATCGTATATCATTTATCTTTTTTGTATAGAGGAATTAGGTAAGAAATAGTATAATTGAATCCAAAACCCGAATTATTCAGAAAAACTCTGTTAAAACCTGGAACGAATAAGTTTTTAAACCCTTTTGGTTCCTTGGTAGTGATCATTTTTTTTCCGCTAAAACTAAAACCTAAGTATAAATTATTCAATATTTCAGCTTTTATACCCAATACAATTTCTGCCCACTGTGCATTTAGATTGTCAAATTTTTGTCCGTTTTCAAGAGTAGCCAAATCATCTAAAAACGGATCATTATTAACGGTAAAATTATTTAAAGTTTGACTAAATGTACTATACCCATATCTAAAACCCACATAAATGGCGTTTTCCATATTTAACCAATTTTCATAAGCATTATAATCAACACCGGCTTTTATATAAGAACCATTGGTTGTAAAGTTTATAAAATCTTCATCAGAGACATTCTCTAAATACCCCAATTCAGCTGCTACATACCATTTTTTTGATATTCTGTAATCACCAACCAACTCTAATCCTTTTCTATCTTCATTAAAGAATGTGCTTACCGGATTAAAAAGATCTATACCAACTCTCAATCCATATTTATTTTTAATGATAGTATCGTTTGATTGCGTATCATTTTGTGAAAATAAAATCATACAACTCAGCAAAAAGATCGTATTAATGAAATATTTTAACATGTGCTGTGGTTTCAGTATCAATAGTTTGTGTAATGGTTTCAGTATCTAAAATCCAATTTTCTGAACCCGTTTGTAGTGTATAATTTGCGTTGTTAAAAATAGTTTTAAATCCGCATGAACGTCCTACAAAAATATCTTCACGAGCATATGTTACAGTTAAAGTATCTCTATTAAATGTATTCTTATCGCTATCTAAAGTTATAATAAATTGAGTAATATCTTCGGTTGTTTTTAATGGTATAAGGATTGAATCGTTCGATAAAAAATTTATCGAATCATTTTCAATACCCACAATTTTTACAGATAGTTGACTAAACTTTTTGAGCAAAGTCTGATCGTCATTATTATAAAATCTAACAACAAGATGAGGGGTAATTTCATCAATACAAATGTCGTCACGTTCACAACTGTTAATAGTAATTAATGTGATTATAAAGAGTATTATATGTATAAACTTTATTTTCATTTTTATTTTAAGATATAAATATTAACGTTTTTCCAAAAGTACAACATTTTCTACATGATGTGTTTGCGGAAA
>CAYXAZ010000061.1:0-21414 GCA_964463085.1 uncultured Flavobacteriaceae bacterium
AAATTACCGAAGCAGATTGTTTGTTATCATTGTTCCCAAAGGGTTTTCAGAGCTTCCCTTACACTTCATAAAATTCCCTTGCATTATCTCGATAGTGCTTCATAAATTTTATTCGTCTAAGAAAAGCTCTGAAAATTTTGATGCGAATGAATTAATAAGAGGTGCCCTTAAAAACCTTATGATAAGTTAAGCTTCTTTACAACAATATTTTACCCTAAAAACTGTTTATCAAAAAAGGGTATTTAATCCTTTAAAACCTAATAGTTTTAATTATATTTGCAAACATTTTTAAAAATGAAAAAACAGTTTTTAATTTACATATTCGTATTTATAGCAACAGCTGCTTCAGCTCAATTATATGAAATTGGTGCTTTTTTGGGAGGTAGCAATTATATAGGCGACATAGGTTCAACTAAATATCTCAATCCAAATACACCTGCTATAGGTGGTATCGCAAAATTCAACTATACGCCTAGAATTACCTTTAGAGGCACTTTAATTTATACCAAACTTGAAGCAAATGATAGTAAAGCTGAAAGTAGCTTCAGAACAAATAGAACCCCATCTCTTAACTTTAAAAATAATATACTTGAAGCCTCTCTGGGAGTTGAATTTAGTTTTTTTAAATACAGTTTATCAAAAATTGGTCATTCACAAACTCCTTATATTATTGCTCAAATTGGTGCTGTAAATTATAGTACAATTTCAGTAGATGCAGAAGTAAAAAGAGTAACTTCATTAGTTATTCCTTTTGGAGTTGGTTATAAAATGAGACTTGCGCAAAATGTTGGTATTGCTTTAGAAACCTCTTTTAGATATACTTTCAAAGATGTAATTGATGGTAATAATCACGAAATTAATGAACCTCGCTACAATTTTGGCAATCCAAACAATGATGATTGGTATGTATTTACAGGCATTACTGTTGTTTATGCTTTTGGAAGACCCGGTTGTTATAAAGAAAATTCATTTTAATTAATAAATGCAAATAGATCCTCTTAAAATTCCGAATCATGTTGCCGTAATAATGGATGGTAATGGTCGCTGGGCCAAACAAAAAGGGATGGCTAGAGTATTTGGTCATAAAAATGGGGTAAAGGCAGTTCGTGAAGTCATTGAAGCGGCTAGAGAAATTGGTATAAAAGTACTTACATTATATGCATTTTCTACTGAAAATTGGAACAGACCTAAAAAAGAAGTAGATATTTTAATGAGTCTTTTAGTAAATTCATTAAAAGATGAATTAAAAGGGCTTCAAGAAAATAACATCAAACTTCAAACCATAGGACAAATACAAAATCTACCCAAAAAAGCTCAAAGAGAACTTCAAGAAGTTACACATTTAACCCAAAATAATACTGCTATGGTACTTAATTTGGCATTAAGCTATGGTGCTAGAGAAGAAATTGTTAATACTATTAAAAAAATTTCTAAAAAAGTTGTTAATAAACAACTTTCAATAGAAGAAATTAATGAAAATATTATAAATAATCATTTATATACATTTACTTTGCCCGACGTTGATTTTTTGATACGTACAAGTGGTGAAAAACGAATTAGTAATTTTTTATTATGGCAAATAGCATATGCCGAATTATACTTTACAAATGTGTTATGGCCAGATTTCAGAAAAGAAGATTTTTTTAAAGCAATTCTAAATTACCAACAACGTGAAAGACGCTTTGGAAAAATTAGTGAACAAATTGAAAATGATAATGAATAAACTAAAAGTCTACCTATTATCCCTAATATTTACCCTTACCGTATTTATAAGTAACGCTCAAGATACAATACCTGAGTTCAAAAAGGTTAAAGACTCTACTGCTATCAATCAATTAATTGATAGTATTTCTAAACCAATAGATACTATCCCATCTTTAAATGATATTAATTTTAGAAAAGTTGATTCATACATACTTGGTGGAATTTCAACAAAAGGGAATCAGCAATTTACCGATCAATCTATAACTGCCTTTTCTGAATTAGTCGTTGGGCAACCGATTAAAATTCCAGGTGATAAGCTGACTGGAGCTATCAAAAAATTATGGAATTCAAAACTATTTAGTAATGTTGACGTATATGTTACCAAAATTGATGGAAAAACTGTTTATCTCGAGTTTGAAGTACAAGAGCTTACAAAATTGAGCTCAGTAACTTTTGAAGGTGTTAAAAAAAATAAAGCTACTGACCTTCAAAAAGATACTGAATTTCAAAAAGGCGCAATGCTTACTGAAAATTTAATCACAACTACTAAAAATTATATTAAAAAGAAATATGTTGATAAAGGGTATTTAAAAACTAAAGTCACTATTAATACTAAAATAGATACCACTGGTAATAATGCTGAAAAAGCTTTAATTGTAATTGATAAAGGTGAGAAAGTAAAAATTAAAAATTTACGTTTTCACGGTAATGATGCGTTTAAAAGTAAACGTCTGAAGAAGCTTCTTAAAAAAACTAAACAAAAAAATATTGCACATATTTTTAAACCATCTCGATATAGAGAAAAAGAATACAATGAAGATCTAGAAAGTCTTGTAGAAAAGTATCGTGAAAAAGGATATAGAGATGCACAAGTACTTAAAGATTCTATATCATGGAATGATGATAATACCATCAATTTAGATATAACTGTAAATGAAGGTAATAAATATTATTTTGGTAATATTAAATTTTTAGGAAATACTGTTCTTTCAGATACAATATTACAACGAGTTCTAAGACTTAGTAAAGGTGATGTTTATAATGGTAAATTATTAAATGAGCAGGTAAAAGGTGATGGCTCTCCGGATTCGCAAGATATCACCAATATTTACTTGAATAGTGGGTACTTATTCTCAACTGTAACACCCGTAGAAACCAGTGTAAAAAATGATACTATTGATATTGAGATCAGGATTAGAGAAGATGACCCTGCCTATATAAGAAAAGTAACCTTGATTGGTAATGAGGTTACAAACGATCATGTGATCATGAGAGAAATACGAACATTGCCAGGTAATTTATTTAGCAGATCTGATATTATTCGTACAATTCGTGAAGTAGGTCAATTACCTTTTATTGATGCAGAAAATATTGTACCAGATGTTAAACCAAATTATAATGATAAAACGGTAGACCTTGAATATAGCATTGCCGAAAAAGGTGCAAGTCAAATAGAATTACAAGGTGGTTTTGGTGGTAATTCTTTTGTAGGTACTTTAGGCTTATCTTTTAGTAATTTTTCTGTTAAAAATATTTTTAATGGTAAAGCATACAAACCAGTACCGAGAGGAGATGGACAAAGTGTATCATTAAGAGCTCAGAAAAGTCGTTTTTCTAGTACATATAGCTTCTCATTTACCGAACCTTGGTTAGGTGGTAAAAGACCAAGGTCATTATCATTTTCAATTTTTAGTTCTAGTCAATTTAGATTTGATTTTGTAAATAGAAGGGTTGATAAAGATCAAAAACTAAACATTCTTGGTGCTACTATCGGTATTAGTCAACGTTTAAGGTGGCCTGATGATTATTTTACACTTTCAACCGTTTTAAGTTTCCAACGCTATACCTTAAATAACTTTTTCTTGGGTTCTTTTGGATTTAATAACGGTATTTCTGACAACTTATCCTTAGCAGTTAACTTTGGCAGAAGTTCTGCAGGGCCTAACCCAATATTTCCAACCAGTGGATCACAATTTAATATTGGCGCTAAAGTAACACCTCCTTACTCCTTATTTGGTAATAAAGATTATAAAAATTTATCAGATCAAGAGCGATTTAAGTTATTAGAATTTTATAAAATAAACTTCACAGGAAAATGGTATACTACCATTACCGGAAAACTAGTATTGATGTCTAATTCTGAATTTGGATTTTTAGGTGCGTATAATAATGACTTAGGTATTTCTCCTTTTGAGCGATTTTATGTTGGTGGTGACGGACTTGCAAATGGGCAATTTGACGGAAGGCAAACTATAGCATTACGTGGTTATGATAATAATAGTTTATCATCAAATACAGGTGGTACTGTATATAATAAATTTTCATTTGAGTTAAGATATCCATTAACATTAAAACCTTCTGCATCAATTTATATATTAGGGTTTGTAGAAGGAGGAAACTCCTTTGATGGTTTTAAAAACTTTAACCCATTTGATTTAAAACGTTCGGCTGGTGTAGGCGTTAGAATATTTATGCCTGCATTTGGTTTATTAGGTATAGACTTTGGTCATGGGTTTGACGATGATCTTCGTATACCTGGTCAAAAATCTGGTTGGCAACCACATTTTATAATTGGACAACAATTCTAAGTAAATTTTGTAAATTTGCACATCTGTAAAAAGTTTGGCACGATTATTTCAAAATACCTTTAAAATGATGATACGTAAAGTTTTATTTTTTTTAGCAGTTACAATTAGCACAATTGTTGTTGCACAAAAGCCACAACGAATTGGGTATATTGATATGGAGTATATCTTAGAAAATGTACCTGAATATACTGATGCTCAAGCAAAACTAAATGTTAAAGTTGCAGCATGGCAACAAAAGCTAGAAGGCATAAAGCGCGAGATTGAAATAATGAAGACAGACCTAAGTAATGAAAAACCATTACTTACTCCAGAATTGATTAGTGAGCGTGAAGAAGATATACAAATTAAAGAAGAAGATTTTAGAAAATTACAAACGGCTTATTTTGGCTCAAAAGGCGATTTGTTTTTGACAAGAAAACAATTGGTAAAACCCATTCAAGATCAAATATACAATGCTGTACAAATTATTGCTGTTAGAAAAAAGTATGATATTATTTTAGATAAATCTAGCGATTTAATAATGTTATATGCCAATAAAAGGTTTGATATTAGTGAATTGGTACTTAATAGTATTGTAAAAGGAAGAAAAAAAGTTCAATTAGAAGAAAAGAAAAACCAACGTCAAATCGATGCAGATAAGGCAACAGATATTGCCCAAGATAAACTTGACGAAAGAGCTTCTAAAAGAGAAAAATTAGAGGCAAGATTAAAAGCACAGCAAGAAGCTAAAGCTAAAATAAGAGCTGACCAGAAAAAAGCAGCTGAAGAAAAAAGAAAGAAGCGATTAGAAGAAATTGAGAATAGAAAAAAGAAATTGGTCGAAAGGAAAAGTAAAACTGTTAAAACAACAACTGATTCATTAAGTTTAAAAGTTACAGACTCTTTGCCTAAAGTATCTATTGATAAAGCAAAAGACAGTATTAAAGATTCTAAAAGAAATGCTTTGTTAGATAGAATAAAAAAACAAAATGAGGCTAAAGCGAAAAGAAAAGAAGAGTTAAAAAAAGCAGCTGAGGAAAAAAGAAAAAAACGATTAGAAGAAATAGAGAAAAGAAAAAAAGCAAAGGAAGAACAAAAAGAGAAAAATAATTAAAATTAAAAATTAAAACAAATGAAATTATTTAGAAATTTACTATTAGTTAGTGTATTATTTTTAGGATTTACAGCAGCACAAGCTCAATCTAAAGTAGCACATATTAACACACAAGAATTAGTTGCAGCTATGCCTGAAACTAAACAAATGGAAGAAGAGCTTAAAAAAGTAGCGCAAACTTATGATACTGATTATAAATCTCAGACTAATGCACTACAAGCTAAATTAAAGAAGTATGATGCAGAAGCTCCTACACAAACCGATACAGAAAATGCAAAACGTGGAGCTGAAGTACAGGAGTTACAGAAAAAACTTCAGTTATATGCTCAAAATGCACAACAAGAATTACAAAAAAAACAGTTTGACTTGTACGCTCCTATTGAAAAAAAGGCACAGGCAGCAATTAAAGAGGTTGCTACAGTAAAGGGCATTCAATATGTACTTGATTCATCTCCAGGTAAAGGCTTATTAGTTTTTACAGGTGAAGACTTAATGGCAGCTGTAAAAGCAAAATTAGGTATCTAATAAAAAGATATTATAAATTTAAAATTCCATTCTCAGTAAATATTGGGAATGGAATTTTTTTATACCCTTTTAATTCATATTATAAATGGTACTATCTTTGTAATTCATGAGCCATAAACGACCTATAGGTATTTTCGATTCTGGTATTGGTGGTCTTTCTATTTGGAAAGAAATAATTACGTTATTACCAAATGAGAATACTATCTATTTAGCAGACAGTAAAAATGCGCCTTACGGGCAAAAGTCTAAAGAGAAAATAATTGAATTTTCTGTAAAAAACACTGAGTTATTATTAGAAAGAAATTGTAAACTCATTGTAATTGCTTGTAATACTGCTACCACAAATGCTATCAAATATTTACGTGCCAATTATAATATTCCCTTTATTGGAATAGAGCCTGCTATAAAGCCTGCTGCTTTACAAACCAAAACAAATAGTATTGGTATTTTAGCTACTAAAGGAACCTTAAGCAGTGAGCTTTTCAACAATACTTCTCAAAAATTTTCTGAAGGAATAAACATAATCGAACAAATAGGTGAAGGTTTAGTACCATTAATTGAATCTGGCAATATCGATTCAGTTGAAATGGATAATTTACTCAGAAAATATTTAAACCCTATGCTTGAAAAAAATATTGATTATTTAGTATTGGGTTGTAGTCATTACCCATTTTTGATTCCTCAAATTAGAAAAATTGTTGGTAATAAGATAACCATCATTGATTCTGGTGAAGCAGCGGCTAAACAAACGCTGTCAATTTTAAAGCAACATGAATTATTAAATAATAATAATTTTAAACCTCAACATGAATTGTACAGTAATTCAGGTATTACTACTATTCAACAAATTGTCAATAATCTCAAAAAAAACTATTTAATAAAAAAGTTAGATTTTTAGATTCTATCTAAATTTTAATACAAAAAGACCAAGTATAAAACTTGGTCTTTTTTTGCAAATTTTTGGAGTAATCAATTTGTCGCTAAACACTTATATATACACTCCTATGCAATAGGGAGAAAGGAAATGAAGAAAGAAAGATACAAAAGCATCTAACTTTTAAATAGGAGTTTCCTATTCTCTGTTTGCTAAAGTAGCAATTATTTCTTTAATTAACCCATTATTAATCAATAATTTCTAATAAAAAACTGTTATTCTTCAAACCAAATATAATTACAACCTCATAAACTAACCTTTATACCAACCAGCATATTTTATATAATTATTAGCTATCCTATCTATTTCGCCTGAAATTAAGTCTTTAGAGATCTCTTTTACTTTTTTAGCTGGTACACCTGCATAAATTGTCCCCGACTCTACTCTGGTTCCTTTTGTAACAACAGCTCCGGCAGCAATAATTGAATTACTTTCTATTATACAATCATCCATAACAATGCTACCCATACCTATTAATACATTATCTTGAACTGTACAACCATGCACAATAGCATTGTGACCAATTGACACATTATTACCAATATTTGTTGGGCTTTTTTTATAGGTACAATGTATCACAGCACCATCTTGTACATTTACTTTATTACCAATTTTGATATAATGTACATCACCTCTTAATACTGCATTATACCAAACACTACATTGGTTGCCCATTACCACATCGCCCACTAAAATAGCGTTTTCGGCAATAAAACAGTCAATACCAAATTCAGGTTCTTTTCCGTTGAGTTTTTTTATAATCATGAATGTTAATTTTAACAATAAGATGCTGAAACAACCCCGATAGCTATCGGGACAGCACTATGGTTTAAAATAAGATAAAAATGCTGCTTTTTTTGAAGCGGAAACACTTAATTCTTTACCGTTTGATAAATATACTGTACCGCCTTTTCCTTTTTTATACGATGCAATATACGCCACATTCACTAAAAATGATTTGTGTATACGAGCGAATCCGTTTTCTTTTAAAATATCTTCAAAATATTTTAATGTCTTGCTTACTAATTTTTTCTGATTATTTTCTAAATATAATTCTGTATAATTATCATCAGCCTTACAATAGATAATATCTTTCATTTCTAACACTTCAAATCCGTCTTGTGTAGGTATGGTTATTTTTTGATTAACGGGATTCGATTTTGGTACTAAAACAGAACTTTGTAACTGGTTTTCTTTAATCTTAATTTCAGTCACATAATCAACTGCTTTGATCAATTCGTCAATTGATATTGGTTTCAATAAATAATAGGATGCATGTTTATTCAATGCATCTATAGCGTATTGATTATAAGCAGTAACAAACACTACTTCAAAATCGGTATTTCCTAATTTTTCTAATAAATCAAATCCGCTACCATAAGGCATTTCTACATCTAGAAATACCATATCTAATTTGTTATTTCTAATCAGTATTAAAGCATCGTCAATATTCTCAGCTTCACCTACTACTTCTACTGTTGGACAATATTTAGTAAGATAACTTTTTAGAATTTCTCTACTGGTCTGTTCGTCTTCTACTATGATAGTTTTTAATTGCATTTCATTTCTGAGGATTTGTTAGTTTGTTGAATCGTGTAATTGTTTGCCACAGATTCAGAATATTTTTTATTTTGAATGAACAAAAATTACATCAATCCCCCTCCTTTGGAGGGGTTAGGGGAGGCTTTTATCAATCTTTTTTTAAAGTTAAGACTACTTTTGTTCCGGTTTCATCATCATACATATCTTCAATAAAAACATCTACTTTATCTTTATACATTTTATTTAAAATAGTAATTCGTTGTTTTATATTTTGCATACCCTTTGATTGTTTTTTCTTCTGATAATCGGTTTTTAATTCCTTAGATTTTTTTCTACCAATACCGTTATCAGAAATTTCAATCCTTATGATTTCTTCATCTTTTTTAAGTAATTGTACTTTTAAAAATCCTTTTTCTTTTTTATAACGTAAGCCATGCCATACTGCATTTTCAACATAAGGCTGCAGTAACATAGGCGGAATTTGAAACAAGTTCAATTCAATTGTATCATCAACTAAAAATTCATAATCAAACTTATCTTTGAATCGTGAATGCTCTAATTTTAAATATAGATCTAATAACTCAACCTCTTTTTCTAAAGGAATAAAATCTTCCTCTGAATTTTCTAATACACTACGCATCAATGTAGAAAAGTCGGTCAAATATCTATTCGCGGTACGTTCATCATTCTGTGCTATAAAACTATTCACAGAATTCAATGCATTGAAAATAAAATGCGGATTCATCTGAGTTCTTAATGATTTTAATGATAATAAGTTATTTGCCAGTCTTCGTTGTTTATTACTACGTAACATCCAGAAAAGAGATAGCAACAACAATATTAGTCCAGCAAGTAAGGCATAAATAATTGTTTTTTGACGTTTATCATTTTCAACCGTCAACTGATTTTCTGTTTTATATAATTGCAATTTACTTTCAGAAAGTTCTCTATCTTTTTCTAAACTGGTAATCCTGTTTTGTTTTGTTGACAGATCTTTACTTAAACTTACCGCTTCATTAATTTCATTTTCTTTTTGTTTGTAAATAGCATCTACTAAAACAACATATTTTTTATAATTGCTCAATGCTTTATCATCATTTCCTAAAAATACATAGGCTTCAGAAAGTTTTTGAACAGCATTTTTTTGAGTTTCAATATCGTCTGTAATTTCGGCTTCAGCTGCACTCTCTTCTAATATAGGAATTGCTTCCCTATAATTCTTCTGCTTTAAATAAGCATTACCCAAATCTAATTTTGCTTTTGGTTTGGTTAAAATAACCCCCTCATCTTCAACTACCATTTCTTCTATACCGGTATTTTCTAAATTTTTTAGCGTTTCTTTACGAAGTTGCACCTCTTTAGCAACATTCTTATTTCTACTATAAAAGTCTGCTGCACGTTGACTTTCAATTACTGCTTTTTGAGGGCTTTGTTTTATATCGGCACTTTGAGAACTTAACAAATAACCTTCCGCCTTATCAGTTTCACCAATAGCTTCAAATGCACTTGAAATCTTAGCATTTAAATTTAGAGGTTTATTAATATTTGAAGTCCTTTTATTAAGTGTTAGTGCAGTTTTATATTGATTTAATGCTTTTTTATGTTGATTTAATCTTGTATAAACATCGCCCAAGCCTTCATAAACCTCAACTTTTTGAATAGTGGTTAATCCTCGTTTTTTTAATAAAGTGTTATATTTATCTTCACTTTTTTGATATTCATTATTGAGTAAAAAAGCTTTTGCCAATTTTAACTCATAATTGCTGTTTTTTGAGTTATCAACTGCAATCTTATAATTACTTACTGCTAAATCGTATTGTTTTAAATTCATATATACATCGCCCAATACAACATAAGATTGTGAAATTTCAGTATTATTATTTGCAAATTTTAATGCATTTGCTACAAAATCAACACTCTGAATAGAATTTAAATTCATAAAATAAATAGCAGAATCTAGCGCTGTTTTAAATTGTCCTGAGTTATCTTTCCAATCCCTTTTTGAAATTGATCGCATACCTTTTTTCTCATTCTTTTGTGATGCAACTTGATCTGATTCATCTTCAACTTCATAATAAATACTCCCGTTCAACCTATAAGAATTTATTCTTCTACCATTTTTACTCAAAATAATTATATCTCCATTTTTAGCATTTATCGAAAACTCGCCATTTGAGTCAGTCATAGTATAAATAGCTTTTCCTCTTACACGTACTTGAATTCCACTTAAAGGATTTCCATCTTGATCGGTTATTCTATCAGAATAAATTTTACTTGGAATTTGCATCTCATTAGAAATCTGAGCACTAATCCCAGTAATGGCTATCCAAAAAAGGAAAATAAATATGTTAATTTTTCTTTGCATTTCAGTTTTAAAATTAGGTAAAACTACAACCTATAATTCATATTATAAAATGACCATTCTCCAAAAACATCCTTTTTTACCTTAAAAAGAATATGAATATTCCTGCTTACTGGTTGAAAAGGACATTTCACTCATTGAAAGTACCTAAAGGCTCATTTACAGTTTTATTCGCTCTTTTTACCTTTTACTTTTACCCTAAATTTAAAATAAATATTATGAACAATCTAAGTAAAATTCTCATCTTAACCCTAGCCTTGAATACCTTTATAGTATCAGCTAATAATAATGATCCTATAAAAAAGAACACCATTAAAGTTGCTTTATTATTAGATACCAGTAATTCTATGGATGGTTTGATAAATCAAGCTAAAACACAATTGTGGGAAATTGTAAATGAACTTTCCTACGCCAAATGCGAAAACGAACATCCTGATTTACAAATTGCACTTTATGAATATGGCAATGACAACTTATCTTCAAATGAAGGTTATATCCGTCAAGTAATCGGATTTAGTTCTGATCTGGATGAAATTTCAGAAAAACTCTTTTCACTCAACACCAATGGTGGTAATGAATTTTGTGGTGAGGTTATTCAAACTTCATTAAAACAATTAGATTGGGGTAAAAACAAAAATGATTTAAAACTTATTTTTATTGCCGGTAATGAGCCTTTTACGCAAGGTAAGATTGATTATAAAGATGCTGCTGCTCAAGCCAATGAACAAGATGTAACAGTAAATACTATTTTTTGTGGAAACTATCAAAATGGAGTCTATGGTAAATGGCAAGATGGTGCCAGATTAACTCATGGCGATTATATGGTAATTGATCATAACGAAACTATTGTTCATATAGCTTCTCCTTATGATGACATCATCATTCAATTAAATAAAAAATTGAATGGTACTTATATTTATTATGGAGCTCAAGGAAGAAGAAAAATGGAATTACAAGCTACTCAAGATTCAAATGCTGCTGAACTAGATGAAGTTGTGGTTGTAAAAAGAGCGGTTAGTAAAAGTTCAAGGATATATAAAAATGCTACATGGGATCTGGTAGATGCTGAAAAAGACAAAGGCTTTAGCTATAGTAAAATCAATAAAAAGAGTTTACCTAAACATTTACAAGGTAAATCATCAGAAGAACTTAAAAAGTATGTAGCACAGCAACGTAAAAAACGTAAAGAAATTCAGCAAAAGATCAATGGTTTAAATACTAAAAGGAATGTATTTGTAGCTGAAAAAAGAAAAGGTGATAACACAAAAAGTATTGATAAAGCAATGATCAATGCCATCAAAAAACAAGCTAAAACTAAAAACTATGTGTGGTAAAACAACAACTCACCTACTCATGTTAGCAGTATTCTTCACAATACTGCTAACATCTTGTAATCGAAATCATTCAGAAAAATCAAATCATGGAGTAATTATAAATACTCTTAAAGAAAATGAAACTAAAAATGATGGTTCTTTTAAATTAACAGCTGATCTACCAATAAAATTAGACAGTTCAGATTATATTATTTATCCAGTTCATGAATTGGTAAATTCAAAGCATAATTCTAAAATATCATACAAATGGAGATCTGGCTATGAAAACAATCTTAATAATATCATTTTTCAAAATATACATACAGATAAAACGCATTCGTTGACAAATAATAAAATCAAAATCATCTCTTATGAACAATTGTATAACACAAAAAGAGAAGCTGAAAAAATTATCATCTATCAAATAATTGATAAATTTTCTAAAAATGACAATGAATTAATTTATACAAGTTTATATATGAGTACTGATAATGGAAAATTATTTAAAAAAATATCTAACTCAAATGAACATTTAAAAGGTTGGAAATATATATCGGAAACTAAAAAAATATATTTTAAAACCATTGAAGATTCTGACAAAAATAATAAGTTCAACAACTTAGATAATGAACATATATATTCAGTTTCTATTGAGGGTTTTATAGTGAAAGAGCTTTTAAGCAATAAGCTTAAAAGATTAAACAATTAATTATTCTTTTTATATAAGAAAGGATTATAATTAGGCACATAACCTCTATCCTTTGGTCTTTTTTGAAACAAGTTTATACCTAAAGTAAATTGATGATAACCTCCGTTTTGAAAAGTAATATCACCCAATTGCTGAGTGTAAGTATAAGATATTAAATATTTATCATATTCAAGACCCACAGTCGGTGTTATCTGGCTTAATTCTTCAATTTCATTATTATCTAAACTGCTTCTGTATGATGCGCCTAACCAAAGCCTTTTATCAGTCCCTAACATTTTATAAACTTTGGCATTAACATCAATTAATGTTTCTTGACTCCTTTCAATATATTGCATCATTACTGATGGTTCTATCTGAATTGTTTTTCCCCATCCAAAAAAGTAACCTGCATTTAATAAATATCGTCTTAAATTAATATTTCGAAAGGTTTTATTTTCAGCATCTTGGGTGTTTAACAATAAATTTTTGGCGGTCAAATAAATAAATCCATCAAGGTTGTGATATGCAAAACTTAAATCAGCATTAATATAACTATCAGATTCTACAACTTGCGAAATTATAGGGTCTGGAATTATAAAACTACGTTGATCTACACTATTCTGTACAAAGGTAGCTGACAAACCAAATGACACTTGATTTAATGCTTCATCTCTACCAAAATTTAAGTGATATGCATAGGTTCCTTGGACACCTAGCTGTGAATGAAATCCGTTTTTATCATTAAAAATAATACCACCTATCGCAGCACTCTTTCCTAATCTATTATTAAAACTTATTGTCTGTAATGAAGGTGCATCATCATTACCAGACCATTGTTGGCGATGTGTCAATCGTAATTTAGCATTGTTACCAATTCCTGCTGCCGAAGGATGTACTAAATAAATATTATCAGACAAATAATCTGAATATATAGGCAATGTACCTTGTGCTCTGACTACATTCAGCCCTAATAAAAAAACTAGAATTACAAAACCTATTTTAAAAACTCTCATTCTATATACTACCTTCTAATTAAACTAAAGTGCCCTTTAAGCAATCTTCCATCTTCTAGTTCTACCTTAAACCAATAATCTGATGATTGCATTTGATTACCTCTATAACTACCATCCCATCCCTCACTGCTAGGGTCTATTTTTGCTATAACTTTACCAAACCTATCAAATATATAAATCTTTGATGTTGGTTGAAAACCTATTCCTGACACTTGCCATGTATCATTAAATCCGTCTCCATTAGGTGTGAAAAATTTTGGAAAACTTATAACAGATACTTCTTCAGATATGATTCCACACGCATTTTTATCTCTTACATATACTGTATGAATTCCGCCTATAACATTTTCAAATAGATTTGAGTCTTGGTATACACCATCTATATCATCTAAGGCAAACTCATAATCTCCTTCTCCTGTTACATTAACAGTAATCGTATTATTCACAGAAATATCTACTACATCTATACTTACTATCGTTGCTATATTAGAAGCAATAACAGTAATCTTTTTAGTAGTTTCACAATTGGCAACACTAGTAGCTGTTACAAAATAATCACCTGCTGATGTGACTTCAAATAATGATGTTGTAGAACTTGGACTTAACAAAACACCTCCTTGATCTCGCCATTCATAGGTATAATTACCTTGTGGATTTTCTACCATTATTGTTATGGGTTCGGGCAATTGATTTAAACATAAAATTCGTTCATCTACAACATCAAATTCCGGTAATGGAGTTACATTAAGAGTTATATGAAAGCCTAAACCTAAGCAAGCATTGTTATCTTGATTGTCAACCCTAACTACAATTTGTTGAGTAAAAGGAGAGTTTTCATTTCTATAATTAGTAGGGTCAAGTGCATTTTCTTCAGCTAAAGCATCTTCTGTATTTTCATAATAGCTAACTGTTAAATTTTGATTTGCCGGAAAAAGGTTTAAGATAGCATTAGTGGCACTACTAAAATCAAATGTTGTGATACCATTATTATCATCACCATCTATCAAATCATTATCACATTCGTTAATATTTAACATAAAACCTACCGGAATCGCTGTTGTTGATACCTGTAAATTTACAGTAGCAACATCGTAACATCCGAATTGATTTTCAACACGTACAAATACTTGCGAAGCTGTTGTATTTGAAAAGGCTGACAGGTTTGTTATCAAACCTGTATTGATGTCTGCATCTGCTAATGTAAGGTGATATGTAAATATTGGTATAGGGTCATCATTAGTTAATTGACCTTCTATTTCTCTTAAATTAAAATCTGAAATTCCATCGGTATCATCATCACATTGCTGTAAAGTTATCGGTGTAGTAATATTTGGCAAGGCAAAAATTGTAGTATTTTGAGTTATAGTCTTAGTTTCATCTGCTGTTGTTACTTGAACAGTAAGTGTATAATCTCCCGCTAAAGCATAAGTATGTGTTGGACTTAGCAATGTAGATGTAGCAGAACCGTCACCAAAGTCCCAAATAATTGACAAAATATCTTCATTAGATTCAATTGTAAAAATTGAAATATCTCCTAAACATTGATTCTCTATTTGGATCAACGCTGCAAAAAATGATTGTATAAATGGCGGTAATCCTTGTGTAGAATTCTGTCCTCCTAAACTAATTACACCATGCTGATAATCAGCTGCTAACCCATCTCCATCAGGATTATTAATTACTCCTAAAGAGTTTGTACCATCAATGGCTCTATAAATTTTACCATCCAACCCAATCTGTAAAGCTGCTCTGGTATTTGTATAAGAATGTAATTCAACTCTTGTTGCGTCTAAATTCTCACTAGTTGGTACCGGAATATCTACCGTAAATTGAAAAAGTTTTTCTATAAACGATCCGTTTCCAAAATTACCTGTTGAAACATACAGTTTTTTACTTAATGGAGAGAACTCAACTCCATACGCAAATTCTCCTAAAACATTTAATTGTCTTTCATTAGAAACTGTCCCAGTAACATCATCAAAATCATAAAGAAAAAGACCTGTAGTCATGTTTGCAGAAACCAATTTGGTGCCATCTGGTGACGTTTTCAAATAACCTCTAGCATCACCCGAACCCGAAAATCCTTCATTACCAGTTATAGGTGTTTGATCAACACCATTATTGTCAACTTTAAATACAAAAAATCGACCATTTTGGTACGAAATCACCCAAAAAGCTTCTTCATTAAAGACTTTGACAGCCGTAATTTTTTCACTAATAGGTGAGGTTAAAAGTAGTGTTGGGTTTGGTACATTATTAACACCTATTACATCTCCCAGACCTCCATCTAGCGCCATATCTACGGTATAATAATTTAATCCTTTACTCCCTCCAGACCAATCTACTGTAAAAATATAATAGATATTATTATCATCAGGTTTAGGTACAATTATAGCAGATTGAGAACTAGAGGGGTCTCCAAACAAACCATTACCGGTAGGCATAACTACATGATTTTGATTCCATACAGTAGTTCCGTCAGTATAAAACAGCAGATTACCCGCAACATCTGAAATAGTAGTACAACCTTCAAGCGTATTTAATGAGCCATTCGTATCTGCAACAGGGCTTCCTGTACTAAAATCTAAACCAGCATTTTCACCAAAAAACCAATGTGAAGCTTCTTTCTGTCCGAAAGAGAGGTTCATGGTAAACAGTAAAAAAGTAAAAACAAAGTAATATTTTATCATAAGCAATTATAGATTAGGGGCGTCAAATATATATAATTATATTACTTTTGGCTAAAATTAAAACCAATAATGTTTAAATTTAACATTGAGAATACCAATAATTCTACTATAATAAAATTTGTAGCAAATTCAATTTTAACTAATGGTAGTTTTGAATACAATACAATAGAAGATGCTATTAACTCAAATTTAGTACAACAATTATTTCATTTACCTTTTGTAAAAAAAGTATTTGTCACTGCAAACTTTATAGCTATTGAACGCTATAATATTATTGGATGGAAAGATGTTCAAGATGAATTACTACAAATAATTGAAAATTACCTCAATAAAAATGGATCTATTTTTAATAATGAAGAGGTTATTAAAAAAATGCCTGTTCAAATTTATGCAGAAAATACGCCAAACCCAAATGTAATGAAGTTTGTCACCAACAAACTATTAACATCTCAAAATATTGAAGTTCTCTCTACTAAACAAACTGAAGGAGTTCCCCTAGCTGTTGCATTATTTAGTTTTCCTTTTGTAAAGGAGCTTTTTATTTCTGAAAACTATGTTTCAATTACAAAAATAGAAACAATTGATTGGTTTGAAATTACCAATGAGTTACGAGATTTCCTAAAAAAATATATAGAAGAAGGTAAACTTGTAGTAGATGAGAATTACAGTCCGCCTCAACAAGAAATAGTAGCGCACGGACCTATTCAGATTGAAAATTTAGATGATATTTCTAAAGAAATTATTGCTATTCTTGATGAATATATCAAACCGGCTGTAACTTCAGATGGTGGTAATATTATGTTCCAATCTTATAATACTGAAAGTAAAACGGTCAATGTAATTTTACAAGGTGCTTGTAGCGGCTGTCCTTCTTCAACAATAACTTTAAAAAACGGAATTGAAGCAACACTCAAACAATTATTACCTAATAAAATAGAAGAAGTTGTAGCGATTAATGGATAACTTAGTTTTCAGTCCACAGTATTCAGTTGGCAGTTTATACAGGGCAAATAGCCACTCCCGAAGCCTCGGGACACAGATTTCTTCAGTACTTTAATGAAATCATACGAATTTCTGAAAATCCGTTGGTTTTTCCATTAGTGAAATGATAATTATATACTTTAAAAGTTTAATTAGTGTATCAGTGGCAAAAAAGATGAGTTTACCCTAACAGTTACAGTCTTCAATCTATAAACTTCCAACTTTATTTCTTACCTTTACGTTTAACAGAATTATTAATCTTAAAACAATATAGTTATGGCAGTAATGAAAGTTATTGAAGTAATGGCTAATTCTAGCAGTAGCTGGGAAGACGCTACTAAAAAAGCGGTAAAACATGCTTCAAAAAGTGTAAAACATATCAAATCAGTATTTGTACAATCTCAAAGTGCTGTTGTAAATGGTGATGATATTGAAGAATTCCGTGTAAACGTCAAAATTACTTTTGAAGTAAAATAGTTTATCTCATATCACAATAACCATAGAGCGTTTTGGAAATTTCCAAAACGCTTTTTTATTCAATAATTCTAATATGTATCTTTGAGAAAAAATATAAATGCTGAGTAGAATTTTATTACTTTTTATTGCATCATTATTATTGACAAATTGTAATAGTCAAAATAAGAAAAAGATGACTGATCATAAATATACAAATGCTCTAATTAATGAAACTAGTCCTTACTTACTGCAGCATGCCCATAACCCTATTAATTGGTATGCATGGAATGATGAGACCTTAGCACTGGCTAAAAAAGAAAACAAATTAATGTTGATTTCTGTTGGCTATGCAGCCTGTCATTGGTGTCATGTTATGGAACATGAAAACTTTGAAGATATTACTGTCGCTAAAATTATGAATCAACATTTTATCAATATAAAAGTTGACAGAGAAGAAAAACCTGATGTTGATCAAGTCTATATGAATGCTGTTCAATTAATGACGGGGCGCGGCGGTTGGCCATTGAATTGCATTGCTTTACCAGATGGAAGACCTCTTTGGGGAGGCACATATTTTCCGAAAGATAATTGGATAAATGCATTAGAACAAATAGCAAAATTATATAAAGAAGATCCTGCAAAAGCAGAAGAATATGCTTCAAAATTGACTGAAGGTGTTAAACAATCTGATTTGATTGCCGTAAATACTGCTGAAAGTAGTTTTACTATTACTGAATTAGATCAAATGGTCTCTAATTGGGAAAAGCATATGGATACTAAAATGGGTGGCAGAAACGGTGCTCCTAAATTTCCGATTCCTAATAATTATCAATTTCTATTACGATATGCTATACAAACTGATAACGACAATATTCTCGATTATGTAAATACCTCGCTTACTAAAATGGCCTATGGTGGTATTTTTGACCAAGTTGGTGGTGGTTTTGCACGTTATTCAGTTGATGCAAAATGGCATATTCCTCATTTTGAAAAGATGTTATATGATAACGGACAAATGGTAAGTTTATATGCCAATGCCTATTTAGTAACACAAAATCCATTATATAAAGATATTGTATATCGTACAACCGAATTTGTTGAACGTGAATTAATGAATGATAATGATGCTTTTTATTCTTCGCTTGACGCTGATAGTGACAATGAAGAAGGTGAATTAGAAGAGGGTGCTTTTTATGTATGGAAAAAAGAGGTATTACAACAGTTAATCAAAGATGATTTTGAACTACTTTCTGATTACTATAATATTACTAATGATTGGAAGTGGGAACACGATACTTACAATTTACATAGAACTAAATCTGATAAAGAAATTGCAAAAAAGCATAAAATTTCAGTAAATGAATTGACTCAAAAAATAAGCCAATGGCAAAAGATTTTATTAACTGCAAGGGCTGAAAAAAGTAGACCACGTTTAGACGATAAAACATTAACGTCATGGAATGCATTAATGTTAAAAGGATATATTGATGCTTATCGTGTATTTAATGATGAACATTTTTTAGAAAAAGCCTTAAAAAATGCCAATTTTATCGCAACCGTTCAACATAAAGAAGATGGTGGTTTGTACAGAAATTTTAAAAATGATAGAAGTACTATTAATGCCTATTTAGAAGATTATGCAACTGTAGTTGATGCTTTTATAAGTTTATATGAAGTTACCTTAGATGAACAATGGTTACAAAATGCTAAACAATTAACAAATTACTGTTTTGATCATTTTTTTGATGATGAAAGCAGTATGTTTTTCTTTACATCTGATGAAGATAAAGGTTTAATTACTAGAAAAATTGATACTGATGACAATGTAATTCCTTCTTCAAACTCGATTATGGCTAATAATTTGTTTAAATTAGGGCATTATTATGCAAACAAAAAATATACCAATACAGCAAAACAAATGCTTCATAATGTAAAAGAGAAGGCTTTAGCTTATGGTGCAGGTGCTTCTAACTGGTCACTATTATACACCAACTTGTTAGGCGATTTTTATGAAGTGGCAATTGTTGGTAAAGATGCTAAACAAAAATTGAAAGAATTTAATAAAAACTATATTCCCAATAAATTAATTGTTGGTAGTATTAAAGAAAGTAGTTTACCTTTACTGGAATATAAATTCAATGAAAATGAAACAACAATTTATGTATGTATAGATGGTGCCTGTAAATTACCGGTTAATGAAACTGAAAAAGCGTTAAAGCAAATTAATATAAAATTGTTAACTAACTAAACTTATATAATATGAAGTATGTACAATTATTTTTGGTCGCACTAGTAGCATTTTTACATCTCTATTTTTTAGTATTAGAAATGTTTTATTGGACAAAACCTAAGGGTTTAAAAACTTTTGGATTAACCAAAGAGTATGCTGAAAATTCTAAAGTATTAGCTGCAAATCAAGGCTTATATAATGGTTTTTTAGCAGCAGGATTGATTTGGTCAATTATCTCAAAAAATACTGAAATAGCTATTTTCTTTTTAGCATGTGTTATTATTGCAGGAATATATGGAGCTTATTCCACAAAAAAAATAAGATTATTCTATATACAATCAGTACCGGCAATTATTGCATTGATACTAACTTTATATAAATTTTAAAACGCTAAAAACTTAAACTGTGGACATTCAAAAATTAATGGATAACGGAATAGAATTTATTTCAACTTACGGGATTCAAGTAATAGGAGCAATTATTATATGGATTATTGGTTCTTGGATCATTAAAAAATTATTAAAAGTTACTGGTTCGGTAATGACCAAAAGTGGCTATGATGCGAGTTTACAAAAATTCTTACTCAATTTCGTAGGTTGGATTCTTAAAATATTGTTGATTCTTGTAATTTTATCTCAATTAGGTATAGAAACTACTTCATTTGCTGCTATTTTAGCTGCAGCAGGCTTGGCTGTTGGTTTGGCATTACAAGGCTCTTTAGCTAATTTTGCCGGTGGTGTATTGTTAATGATTTTTAAACCTATAAAAATAGGAGATCTAATTGAAGCCCAGGGGGAGTTGGGAGTCGTTAAAGAAATTGAAATTTTTACAACAAAATTAACTACACCAGATAACAAAGAAATTATCATACCTAATGGTCCATTATCTAATGGAAATATTATTAATTATACTTCTGAAGGTAAATTAAGAATTGACCTAACCTTTGGCGTATCTTATGATGCCGATATTAAACAAACTAAAGAAGTTTTAATGAACGTCTTAACCTCTAATGAAAAGGTTTTAAATGACCCTGCTCCTACAGTTAATGTTTCTGAATTGGCTGATAGTTCTGTTAATTTTGCTGTAAGACCTTGGTGTACTCCTGCCAATTATTGGGATGTATATTTTGAGACTACAGAAAATGTTAAAATAGCACTAGATAAAGCTGGTATTGAAATACCTTATCCTCATGCTGTTGAAATTCAAAAGGAAGGTTAAGCCTTAGGTTTTGTAATCAAAAAATCTTTTAAATAAAAAGGTTCAAAATAAGCGACATCTTCGATGTCGTTTTTTTT
>CAYXAZ010000062.1:0-20956 GCA_964463085.1 uncultured Flavobacteriaceae bacterium
ATGTTTAAATTTTAATCAATACCTCTGTAATTGTTAATAATAATTCTTTTTTTTGCGAACACAATCTAACGGTAATTCATGAAACGACTATTGCAAATATAATTTTTATGCTTTTCAAAAAAATAATTATTTTGTAATAGTAAGTTCCATCTGCCCTTTTAAAAAATAAAATATTTCAGATGAAACGTATTGTAATTTTTGCATCAGGTTCTGGCACAAACGCCGAGAACATTATAAAATACTTTCAAAAAAGTACAGTAGCAACTGTTGTTCAAGTGCTTTCTAACAAGAAGGATGCCAAAGTTTTAGAACGATCTAATAGATTGAATGTTAAAAATTTATACTTTAATAGGAATGATTTTTTTGAGACAGATACTATTTTAAAACTTGTAAAAAAGGAAGCAGATATTATTATCCTTGCTGGATTTTTATGGCGAGTACCTCAAAAAATCATTGATACTTTCCCTAATAAAATAATTAATATTCATCCAGCCTTACTGCCAAAATATGGTGGAAAAGGAATGTATGGTATGCATGTGCATAATGCTGTGATTGCTAATAAAGAAAGTGAAACGGGAATTACCATCCATTATGTCAATGAAAATTATGATGAGGGCGCTGTAATTTTTCAAAAAAGGGTATTTATTACCAACAATGATACTGCTGAAACGGTTGCTGGGAAAATACATCAGCTAGAAATGGAATATTTTCCAAAGGTTATTGAAGACGTTATATTAAGAAAATAGAATAAAGAAAAGAGACCTTAATATTTAGGAATAAAAAATGAAAGTACATATTTATACAGACGGTGCATGTAGCGGAAATCCCGGAAACGGAGGCTATGGTATTGTAATGGAATGGGTTGGTAAACCTTATAAAAAAGAATTTTCTGAAGGGTATAGAAGAACTACCAATAATAGAATGGAATTATTAGCCGTGATTGTTGCCTTAGAAAAATTAAAAACAGATAAGGTAATCGTGACTGTTTTTTCAGATTCTAAATATGTAGTAGATTCTGTTGAGAAAAAATGGATTTTTGGTTGGGAGAAAAAAGGCTTTAAGGATAAAAAGAATGTAGATCTCTGGAAACGGTTTTTAAAAATTTACAGAAAACATATTGTTTCTTTTGAATGGATAAAAGGACATAATGATCATTCTCAAAATGAACGTTGCGATGAATTAGCGGTTAAGGCTTCACAAAAGAAAAATTTATTGATTGATGAGGGGTTTGAAAATAAACCGAAAGGATTGTTTTGAGTTAGCCTCAAAACCTCTGTGTATCTTTGTGATTCTCTGCGTAACTCGGCGCAATAACTATAACACTGAGTTTCGCAGAGAAATAAGTTGATTACAACTTTTACTCTTCAACCTTATGGCAAGTCATTTGCTCTTCACCATTGTTGGCATATAGTTTAAGCTGTCCATCAATAATTTTATAAGATGAAGTTTTCTGTAAACAACTAAAAAAAGTTTTTTCAATTTTTATATTTGTACACATCATTTTAGTAGCATTTGGTATTCCAAATTTAATTTGATCACCTTCAATAGAAAAATTAGCACCATAAGAATTACAACCGGCATTACCAGATATTTTTTTAGTATCAAAATCTATAGTAAGCGTAGGTGATTTACTTAGATTGTCCATTCCGGTTAATTTAGAAACTTTCCAATTACCCTTAAAACTTGATAACTCTTGAGAGGGTTTACTTTTTTCTTCATAAATAATTTTAATCAATTTGTATTTCAAATTAGATCCATCAATAGGTGGGTTTTTAATTTTTATAACTTTTACTTCCATTTTATAAGTTACACCTTCTTTATATTCAAAACCTTCAATATTACTATTCAATAACGTCCAATCATCTTCTAGAGCTTCTTTAACTTTCAAGCATTTTTGAGATTTATTATCTTTACAATCGGCAAAAGAATCTGACACATAAATTGTTTTATTGACACTACATGAACTCATTAGTAAAACTATTGTTAATAATAAAAATATTTTGTTCATCATTAAAGTTTTTAAGTAAGCATTTGTTTTGCTCGTTGTACAGCTTCTGCTAATTTAATAATTTCTTCTTTAGTATTATAAAAAGAAAAGGATGCACGAACTGTACCGGGAATATTATAGAAATCCATTATTGGTTGCGCACAGTGATGTCCGGTACGAACAGCAATACCCAATTTATCTATGATTGAACCAATATCGTAAGGATGAATACCTTCAATATTAAAAGAAATAACAGAAGTTTTTTCTGGTGAAGTTCCATAGATTCTCAATCCGTCAATAGCTAATAATTTTTCTGTACCAAAATCTAGCAACTCTTTTTCATAATCTGCTATGTTTTTAAATCCAATGGTATTCATATAATCTATGGCAACTCCAAAAGCAATACCACCACAAATATTTGGAGTTCCGGCTTCAAATTTATGTGGCAAATCTGCATAAGTAGATTTTTCGAAAGTTACTTCTTTGATCATTTCACCACCTCCTTGATAGGGAGGAAGTTTGTTAAGGCAATCCTCTTTCCCATAAAGAACACCAACTCCTGTTGGACCACACATTTTATGAGCCGAAGCAACATAAAAATCTACATCTAATGCCTGCACATCGGGCTTAATATGTGGACAAGCCTGCGCACCATCTATCAAAACAGCAGCACCCACATTATGGGCTTTGTCAATAATTTTTTTAATAGGATTGATAGTGCCTAAGGCATTAGAGATATGATTTACAAAAACCAATTTGGTCTTGTTAGAAAGTAAACTATCATATACATCAATTAATAACTCCCCTTCTTCATTGATAGGGATTATTTTTAATACAGCACCTGTCCGTTCACAAAGCATCTGCCAAGGCACAATATTTGAATGATGTTCTAGAGTCGAAACGATAATCTCATCACCTTTATTGATAAAAGAAGTAAATCCGGTTGCTACTAAATTAATAGCATGGGTAGTACCAGAAGTGAAAATTATTTCATGAGATTTTTCAGCATTAAAATGTTGTTGAATTTTTTTACGGGCCTGCTCATACGCATCGGTAGCCTCTTGACTTAAGGTATGCACACCGCGATGTATGTTTGCATTGTAGTTTGAATAATAATCTACAATAGCATCAATAACTATTTGAGGTGTTTGCGAAGTAGCAGCATTATCAAAATAGACTAATGGTTTTCCATTAACTTTACGTGAAAGGATAGGAAAATCAGCTCTTATTTTTTCTATATCAAACATGTTTCTTTTTTAGAATCATTCTAAATACAAAATTACAAAAATGAATTACATTTTACATAATTTTTGTGCTTCAGAGATAACTTTTTCAATTTTAGTTACTGAAAATCTTAACAATTTTAGTTTGTGAGCAGCAAGAACAAGGTCTTGAGTTAGAATAATATCGTTTTCTATAAGTAGTTTTTTCTCTCTTTTTGTAAGCGTAGTTAATACGGTTATGGGATAGAGCCCGTATTGATCAACATTTTTAGAGATTCCGTTATTTTTAGGATAATCCCAACTTAATAAAATCAATCCAGCACATTTTCCATAATGGATAGCATCTTCTGTAAACCGAGTATTGGTTACTATCCATCCTTGTTTTAAAAATGTTGTTTTATTAGGGTTTGCATTCCATTTCTTCTGAACATCCAAAAATCTAGAATTTATATACAAAGGAATTTTCACATTGCTTACCGTTTTGATATTTGAATGAAACTTACATTCTATGGTAAATGTGTTCCCTTCTTTTTTCGCTAGCACATCAATTTCATGAGTAACGCACTCGCCTTGTAAAAGCACACTGACTTGTGTTTTGTAACCTTTTTGTTTTAATATTGCACCAACTAAGCGTTCAAACGGATAACCTGTTGGTCCTAAGTCAAAAATGGCTCTTTTTAAGCTGTACTTTGAGGCGCAGATGCGACTCGATTTTTTTAATAGATGAAATGCTTTTTTGTAAATTTCTTTAGAGGTAATTTCGTCATACAAATATGGGCTTATTGTTTTAATAATTGAATTAATCATTTCATCAGATGCTCCACTTTTTTGAAGTGATTTTTTTAGTTTACGGAATGAGAATTGTTCTAATTCACCTGAAGATTTTCTAACAAAAACAGAAGAGTCATTCATATTGTTTCGTTTTAGAATCGTAATATTTCAGTCATAATCCCGAATCGGATGATATCTAATTTCTCTTGAAAATAGATATTATAATAATCCATACCGTGATAAAATTGAACGAATAAACCTATGTCTTCCAAAAATTTAGGATGATAATAAAACGTTAGACTAGCATTCAACCTGTCTAAATCAAAAGTGTTTAAATTGTTATAATTATCAAGCATTATTGAAGTGTCTATCTTTAATGAAAAATTTGGATTATCATCTTTATCAGAATTGATGAATGGTAGTTTAAATGCTGTAAATGTATTGTGCCACCTGAGTCCGCTATATTGCCCTTGTAATTCTTCTAACATCCAGCTTTTTGGATGAATTTCAATAGAACTTTTGAAAAACTTAACAGCGTTTAACGCACTACTATGTGATGTTTTTAGGATACCTATTTCAAAAAAATTTGTTGCAAAATTTCCTGATTGTAAATTTATAAGTCCATTTTCGTCATAAAAATCACCATCTTGACCATTAGAATGGTGGGCAATCCTTCCGAAAAGGGTATTGTGAGTTTTAGACTGTTTGTTGCCCATTACATAATAAAATGAAACTTGAGGCATATAACTTGGTGTGCGTATAGGAAAAGATGCTTCGTTGTACATTCTAATAATTATCTGAGAAGTAAGAACTGCCATTAATCGTGAATCTTTACGTTTACCTATGATAAAACTCGGACTAATATTTGCTTCAAACATTAACGGAGCGATGGTACCAATATCTGTTGGAAATGTAACATAACTATCAGTTTGATTAACCAATGCTATTTTTGATATATCAAGTTTTGGAATACTGTCGTTATTTTCTTGTGAATACCCATAATCGAAAAGAAAGTATATCAAAAATGAAATGTAAAAATACTTGTAAATATTTTTTTTAAAATTACTTTTCGCCCTCATTACATATAAATTATCTTTATAATTTTTGTAGTGCTAGTGTTCAGCTCAAAGCTAGCTTTAGAAAATTTAGGACGGTTTCTCATTCCTAAAGATTCATAATTTGAAAAGCCAATACCTTCTTTTGGCAAGATAAATTTTTTATCAATTTTGCCATTTTTATTTTCATCGTGAAGTATATTTACAGCGTATTTCCCTTTAGGTAAATCATTAAAAGTTATTGTTGCTGTATTATTGCTAATGGCTACGCTGTCTTTTCTGTAATACTTTTTATATTTCTCATCAGGAATAGTTCCATCTTTATTATATATGGCAAATTGAACTACACCTTTTGAATTTCGCAAGTCTTTTACGGTTATTGTTAAAGAATAGGTTTCATCATTGTTTTGGAAGTTAAAAGACATAAAAATAGCTACAATTACCAGTATTGATATCTTTTGAATTACTTGCTTCATTGTATAGATGTTTTTTAGTAAGAAATTTAAAAAGATGTGTGATGACATCTTACTTTTCTCCATAATTTTAATAATTAATATTTATTTTCTGCAAACCACCATTTAGGATTGTTTTTCTTTACCAATCCGAATTTTTTAATTGCGTGGGTTTCAATATGTGCAATTAAGTCATCAACCGAATCTGTTACAAATAATAATTTCATATCTTCTGAACTGATACTTTCATTTTTAGCCATTACTTGAATGTGTTGACATAATTCCTTATGGTATTCTGAATCAAAAATTACAACAGGAAAATTTTGAATCATTTTGGTTTGTATCAATGTAAGCGACTCAAATAATTCATCTAAAGTACCCATCCCCCCAGGCATTACAACAAAAGCAAAAGAATATTTCATCAATAAAAACTTACGGACAAAAAAATAGCGGATATTTATCCATTTATGTAAATATGGATTAGGTTTTTGCTCAAATGGAAGAATAATATTACAACCCACAGAATATCCACCAGATTCATAAGCTCCTTTATTAGCAGCTTCCATAATTCCAGGGCCGCCACCTGTCATAATAGTAAATCCCAGTTTGGATACGGCTTCGCCAATTTCTACTGCATTTTTATAATGATTAGAATCTTTTGTAAAACGCGCCGAACCAAATACAGTAACACATAGGCCAATAAAGTGCATTTTTCTAAACCCTTCTATAAAGCTAAAAAACACTCTAAATGAGAAAAATAACTCCTTAACCCTAGAAAGAGGACCTCTTAAAAAGAGTGATTCATCAGTTTGTAAACGATAGTTTTTTTTCATTAGTTTATCTTTTTATAGCTCCAAACAGCTAACCCGTTCATAATAATTGCATACAGAAGTGTTTTTCCGAATTGAGGTAAAATATCAGCAAAGCTAGAACCTTTTAACATGACCATTCTCATCACTTCTACATAGAATTTTATAGGATTAAACTCAGTCAAAGCCTGTGCCCATTCTGGCATACTTTCAATAGGAGTAAAGAGTCCACTCATTAAAATAAAAATCACCACAAAAAACCAAGCGATAAACATGGCTTGTTGTTGAGTGTCTGTAAAATTTGAGATAAAGAGTCCGATACCAAGAATTGCCAAAATATAGATAGACGTGTAGAGGTACATTAAGGCTAAACTACCAACCATGGGCACATCAAATAGTAATTTTGCAATAATTAATCCTATGGTTAATAAAAGCATCCCTAGTACCCAAAAAGGAAATAGTTTACCAATAATAAATTGATGTTTTTTTATGGGTGTAACGTTCATTTGTTCTAGTGTACCAATTTCTTTTTCGCGAACAATATTCATTCCAGACAAGAATAAAGTTATCATGGTTACCAATAAAACTAAGATGCCTGGCACCATAAACGTTTTATAATTCAAGGTCTTATTATACCAAAATGAAGGGATACTTAAGATGTCTTTTGGCATATTCTTCATGTCTGAAGGCTGCATCAAATCTACTTGTGCATTTTTATTAAAGCCTTGTACAATCTGATTGATATATACATTTTCAACACCGGCAGCAGCACCATCAATGGCATTTATAGTTATAGACAGGTTTGTTCTTTTTTCTTTTAATAAATCGCGTTCAAAGTATTGCGGAATTTCTAAAACTACATCAACTTCTCCTTTTAACATGGCAGCATCTGCAATTTTACTTGAAGGGAAATAGGTAGTGACATTAAAATATGTTGAAGCATCAAATTTATCAATTAGTGCTCTTGAAAAAGAAGTTTTATCGTGATCTATATAAGAGAATTTGATATTTTTCACTTCAAATGTGGCTGCATTCGAAAGAATGATGAGTTGAATTAAGGGCAATACAAAAATAAGCGGCAACATTGCCTTATTTCTAAAAATTTGCTTGAATTCTTTTTGAATAATGTATCCTATTATCTTCATTTCTTTTTTTAAGAATAGAGAGAAAAGAGGAGAGAATAAAGACAATGAAAAAGAGTATAACCTTTCATCTATTTTCTCTTCTCTCTTATCTTTCATTCTAATCTAATTTTATACTTTTTAATACTCAATACTATAAAAAATATGGTCATTCCTAGTAAAATCGATGTTTCTTTCCATAGAATTGTTAATCCAACTCCTTTTAGCATGATTCCTTTTAAAATGATGATATACCATGTTGCAGGAATAACATTACTGATAACTTGTAATGGTAATGGCATACTTGCAATAGGAAAAATAAAACCGGATAATAAAATTACAGGTAACATTAACCCCATTAAGGAAACCATCATTGCTGTTTGTTGTGTTTCTGAAATTGTCGAAATTAAAATTCCTAAGGATAAAGCATTGATAATAAATAAAATACTTTCTGCTCCCAATAAGAAAAGACTCCCTTGTACAGGCATTTTAAAAATAAAAATACTCAGTACAATAATAATGAGAGCATTAATTATAGACAAGAAAATATAGGGTACAACTTTACCAATAATTACCTGAAAAGGTTTTAATGGCGATACCAATAAAATTTCCATAGTGCCCAATTCTTTTTCTTTGGTGATGGAAATGGAGGTCATCATAGCAGAGACCAACATTAAAATAATGGTCATTACACCAGGTACAAACATAAATACACTTTTTAACTCAGCATTATAAGCCATTTTTGTTTGTGGAATAATTTGATAGGCAATTTTAATGTCTTTATTAACTTCTTGCTGATACTTACGCAAAATGGAATTGGTAAAATTACTGATGGTATTTGCGGTATTAGGATCGGTTGCATCAGTTATAATTTGGATGGTTGCTTTATTTTCTTTGATTAATTTTTTACTGAAATCTTTTTCAAAAACCAATACAGCTTTTACTTTTCCTTTTTTAAAAACGGATGCTATTTCGGCCTCATTTTCAATAGCTTCTCTATTACTAAAGTATTTTGACGAAGAAACTTTATTGATAATTTCTTTGGTAGTAGCGTCTTTAGATTTGTCTAGAATAGCAATATCAACATTGTTAATTTCGTTGGTTATGGCAAAGCCAAAAAGCATAATTTGGGCAATTGGCATCCCAAAGAGAATAAACAAAGAGCGTCTATCTCTAAAGATATGGTAAAATTCTTTTTTTATAAATCCTATAAATCGTTTCATACGCCCCTTCTAACTCCTCCAAAAGGAGTGAATTATTAATTGTATTAAATTGTTGTTTGTTCTATTTGATTATCGTGTTCATCACCCTTTCCTTTGGGAAGGGACGGGGATGGGCTTCTTGCTAATTTTAAAAATACATCGTTCATACTTTCTACTTCAAATTGTTTTTTTAGTTTCTGTGGGGTGTCTAAAGCTTCAATTTTTCCGTTTACCATAATAGAAACTCTATCACAATATTCTGCCTCATCCATATAATGTGTGGTTACAAAAACGGTTGTTCCGTTATGAGCCGTTTTGTAAATCATTTCCCAAAACTGACGTCTTGTAATAGGATCAACTCCACCCGTTGGTTCATCTAAAAATATAATTTTAGGATCATGCAATAAAGCTACCGAAAAGGCTAATTTTTGTTTCCATCCTAAGGGTAAAGAGCTTACTAACTCATTGGCGACTTCTTTCAAACCTAATTCGTTAATTAATGCAGTTCTTTTTTCTTTAATTTTTGCTCTTGACAAGCCATAAATCCCTCCAAAAAAGGTAATATTTTCTTTTACGGTTAAATCGTCATATAAGGCAAATTTCTGGCTCATATAACCAATATTTTTTTTGATGCTTTCGGCATTTTTATATACGTCAAAACCCGCTACTTCTGCCTCTCCAGAAGTAGGCGTAGAGATACCAATAAGCATTTTCATTGCCGTTGTTTTACCGGCACCATTTGCACCTAAAAATCCAAAAATTTCACCCTTTTTTACTTCAAAGGTAATGGCATTTACTGCGGTAAAGTCACCAAATATTTTGGTTAATTTTTCTGCTTTTATGACGCTTATTGTTTTCATTTTACTTTTTATTTAGACCTCACAGGTTTTAAAAACCTGTGAGGTCTCAGGAAATTTAAATTATCTAGCCAATTCCATAAAGGAATCTTCAATAGTAGTTTCAGTTGGCTGTATGGTAATGTTTTTTAAGTCTTTGTTTTCTAAAAATTGAATCAATTCTTTTGGATTAAAATCGTCTCTTTGGTCTGTATAATGCACAAATTCCCCGAAAGGGTAAACACTATAATTGTGTTCATATGCATTGAGGTATAAAATGAGTTCATACATTTTATCAGCCTTGATATCGTATATTTTTTTTGGATAATGCTTTATTATTTCTTCTGGAGTATCAATTTCTAAGATCTTGCCGTCTTGAATGAGTGCAATTCTATCGCACAATGCCGCTTCATCCATATATGGTGTTGATACAAAAATTGTAATTCCTTTTTGTTGTAAACGTTTGAGCATTTCCCAAAATTCTTTACGTGAAACAGGATCTACACCCGTTGTTGGTTCGTCTAAAAATAGTACTTTGGGTTTGTGAATTAAGGCACAAGACAAGGCTAATTTTTGTTTCATCCCACCAGATAGTTTTCCAGCCCTACGTTTCTTAAAAGGTTCTATCTGAACATAAATATCTTTAATTAAATCGTAGTTTTCTTCAACGGTCGTACCAAATATAGTAGCAAAAAACGTCAAATTTTCTTCAACGGTTAAATCTTGATACAATGAAAAACGTCCCGGCATATAACCTACATGATTTCTAATGTCTTTATAGTTTTGAACAACATCATAACCGGCCACAGTCGCAGTGCCTTTATCTGCAATTAAAAGTGTGGTTAGAATTCTAAACAAAGTGGTTTTTCCAGCACCATCAGGACCAATTAAGCCAAACAATTCACCTGCCTTTACCTCAAAAGAAATATCTTTTAAAGCAGAAACGCCCTTAAACGATTTGCTGATATTTTCAATTTTAATACTCACAATTTTATTTGTGTTGTTGTTTGTTAAAATACTTAGGGATTAGTATAGACAAAATAACTATTACTACCCAAATACTAGTTCTAAAAAGCATGGCTCCAATACTTTCTGTAGCTACAGTAGTGCTAAAGAATTTTAAATAAGCAAAAACCATAAAATGTAAAGTCAAAATAGATAGCGTTAGGTATTTAGCTATTGTTTTACCCTGCCAAATTAGATAGGCAACAAAAATGGAAATCACACCCAAAAGGACATTATACGAAACTAACCATGTTAGAATGGTATAATCTTTGGTATCAATACCAAGTAGTACTTTTGATCCTGCAAAAACGGACATCAACCCTAAAAATAGGGCAAGAACTACTGCTATTTTTTTAGATATTTTCATAAACGTTACTTAAAATAATTTTCATAGTATGACAGATGGATGTTCATTGTATCATAATTTTTTTTACAGGTATCTAAATCGGAAGACTCTAAACCATCAAATAAGCCTAACATAGGTTTTAAATAGTTGTGTAACTGGTTGTGAGATTCACCTTTCATAGTACATTTTTCAAAAATAGTTGTAAATTCTGTTTCAAGATTTTCCTTTAAGGATGCATAACCAAGAGTTGATTCTTTATCTGTAAAAGCACTCATTAATTGTTGCATTCTTTTGATGCCTTCTGTGGTTTCAAGGTTTGCTCCCCATTTTTCACCATCATTTAATTGTACAGCACCAGTTTCATGGTGATGCTCTTCCGGTTGTTGGGTTTCTGTACTTTCTTCTGTTTTTGGACTTGTATCTTTATTTTCAACTTTGTCTTTGCAAGAAGTTGTAAATAGTAAGATTGCAATAACAGAAACTAGGCTAATAAAATGTTTCATATGATTGTATTTATAGTTTAATTATTTTTTCTATTCTTTCCTTTTCCTTTACCCATTCCCTTTCCTTGCATTTCTTTCATATGAGCATCCATCCAGTCTGGTTTTTCAACTTCATTGTCATATAAATATTCTGCAATTTTATTTAAATCTTCTGTTGGTAATGGTAGTTTAGGCATTACTTTAAAACGCTTTACTGCACCTAGCATCAAAGCTTTATCTTCTGTTGGGTTTTGAACCCAATTTACCACAGCATTAACAAAATCCTTTTTGTTGTCATTTTTTTTTGCATAATTTTTTTTTACAGCCTTAAATGGAGGAGCTATAATATCATCATGAGATTTTGCTTTTGGATTATGACATGCATAACAACTGTTTTTCATCAGAGTGTAACCTTCATTTTCCTGTGTTTTACCCGCCACAGCTTTGTTTTTTGCTATGGACTCTGTAACTGATTTCTCTTTTTTTGTTTCATTACAGCTTGTTAATACCGCCATAATACTTACTAATAAAATCACTTTTTTATACATTTTTTTTTGGTATTTAGATTAATTAATTTTACCGAATATTTATCTGTTTGTAGCTTTAGAAAAGGAGGACTGAACACTGAACTACTCATTCCCAATCCACATCTCTGCAGGCATTCCTATTTTTAAACTTCCGTCATTTTTTACATTTATTTTTACAGCATAAACTAAGTTGACACGTTCTTCTTTAGTTTGAATAATTTTTGGTGTGAATTCAGCTTCAGAAGCAATCCAACTAATAGTGCCTGTATAATCTTTCATGATATCTCCAGCATCAATTTTAACGGTAACTTCTTGCCCTATTTTAGTTGCTGCCAATTGTACTTCACTAATATAAACACGTAACTGCATGGTGCTTAAATCAGCAATTTTATACAAAGGTTTTCCGAAAGATGTAATCTCGTTAGGCTCAACATATTTTACTAAAACAGTTCCGTTAATAGGATTTGTAATTTTACTTTTTTGAATCAGATCATTAAGTTGTTTAATTTGTATGTCAATACTTTTCAATTCATTTACAATAGGCGCATTTTGAATTTCAACACTTCTAATTTGCTGTTTGATTACATCTATTTTTCCTTCAACATCATCTAATTGTTTTTGAGTTCCCGCATTAGCGTTGATTAAATTTTCAATTCTATCCTTGGAAATAGTTGCTGTTTTTTGTTGAGATTTTAATACCTGTATTTGAGATAAAACACTTCTAGATTTTGAAACGATACTATTTTTTGAAACTCGAAGCTGTTCTTTTTTTAAGTTCAATTGAATGGTATCAATATAACCAACCACAGTGCCTTTTTTAATGGTTTGCCCTTCTTCAATACTGAAGGCTAATAATTTACCATTACTTTCTGCTGAAATAGTAGTTTCAACGGCTTCAAAATTTCCATATCCATCAGCTTTATCATTATTTTTATTACAAGAAATGAGTACGCTTGTAGTTAGTAAGAGTCCGAATATTGTGTTAGTAATTCTCATAAGAGTTTGTTTATATGTTGTCTAAATTTGTTTTTTTAATAATCTTTTTAAGGTGTCCCCTTTGTTGTTTTATAATTAGCTTTTGCTAATAGCAATTCTATTTCATGAGTGTTTAAATTATTTTCTGCTTCGTATAAATTTGTTAGCTCTGTAATATATGCCGATGAGGTAATCACACCATTTTTTAATTGAGAATCAGCCGACTTTAAAATCTTTTTACGCAGTTCGATGATAGTTTCATCAGATTGGATAAATGTCGAAATTTTATCAATTTCAGATTGTTGTTGTTTGAGTTCTATATTGGTGTTTAATTGAAATATATCTTGTTGATTGTCAATAATTTCTTTTTGTACTTGCAATGCTTTTCGTTGCTTTTTAGTAGTATTCCAATCAAAAATATTCCAGTTTAGTTTTACGCCTACCATATAATAGGCTTGAAAAGAATTGTCTAAAAAATTCAATCCTGGATTTCCATAACCGCCACTTGCAAAACCTAATACTTTAGGTATATTCTTCTTGGCAATTAATTTTTCTGAAACTGCTATTTGTTGTTTTTGTAAGTTGAATAAATCCATTTCTGGGCGATTGATGTTAGCATCTAAGTCGGCTTTAACTTCTGGATTTTTCAATACTATTGTTGAAGGTATTTCTTTATCAATAAGGTTTGACAAGGTTGAAATCAAACTGCTTTTGTTTTGGTCTAACTCGGTAAATTGTTGATCTATTTTTAAGATTTCGGCTTCTAGAATTTTATCTGATGTTGGTAGTAAAGCACCATATTCAATACCGGCTTTAACTTCTTTTAATTTCGCTGTTAGCTGTGTTTTTTTAGCAGTTAATAATCCTTTCTTTTCCTGTATTAGTAAAACTGAAAAGTAGAGTTGGTTAATTTGTTTTTTTAATTGATACAAACTTACCTCCACTTGTTTTTGTTGTGTTTTTAAGCTTGCTTTTTTAGCGTCTGCTGAAGCATTTACTGCTCCGCCATCATAGATGAGTTGGTTTACAGAAACTACTGCTTTGTATTGGTCTTTATTGGGAGATTCAATAGTAACATTGGGAATGGTAATTGGCAATTCTGTAACATCTGATTGATAACTAGCCTGCGCAGAGAAATTTAGCGTAGGCAATTTAGCAATGTTTATTACTGCTACATCTAAGTCGTTTTGTTTGGCAAGTAAGCTGTGTTGCTTAGCCAACGGATAATTTTTAGTAACAAGTGAATAGCACTCATCTAAACTAAGTTGTTCTTGAGCAATGGCGGCAAATGCTATCAGTGAGATTATAAATGTGCTTATTTTTTTCATGTGTTCATCTTTTTAGGATATATCGGTTTTTTTATGAACCTATTTGTTATTTCACAATTTTTATAGCATTAATAATAAAATCTGCTACTTCTGTTTTACGTTTTTCTAATAATTTTTTGTATTCAGAATTGTCAACATTTATAAAGCCTTTTAACAAGGGAGCTGCAATAAATGGAAATATATTTAAGGCCATAATATTGATAAATAGTTGTTCTGCTTTAATGGGTCTTATAACCTCTTCTGCAACTTTATTATTTACTTGTTTTCTAAATTTTTCAATGGTTGGAAAATGTTTTTCGTTCATTAAGTTTTTTACAAACTCAGGATTTCTATTAAGCTCTTGAATGATAAAATTTGGTAGATAGGGGTGCTTAATTACAAATGATATATAGTTATGAGTAAAATTTTTAATTTTATCACAGATACTGTCGTCCGAATTCATCACTTCATTTAATTGAGGAGCCAAAAGTGAAAAAGCTTTTTTAAAAACTGCTTCAAAAAGTAATTGTTTACTTCTGTAATAGTAGTGTAGCATTGCTTTATTAATGCCGGCTTCATCAGCAATTTCCTGCATTCTAGCACCAATCATTCCTTTTCGTTGGAAAATACGTTTTGCAGCATTTAAAATTTCCGCTTCTGTAGTTGTATCTTTTGCTTTAATCATTTAATTTAACTGTTTAGTTTAACTGTTTGGTTGACAAATGTAAATACTTTTTTTAAACTGTCAAAATAAGTGTTACTTTTGTTACTTTAAAGATCGGAAAATATGTCTTTTTATATGGTGAAATTTGTGAATAGAAATAGGAAAAACTTGTTGCTCTCTTGTATATTAATTTTCTTTTTAACTTATGGATGTACCAGTGTCAAACTAAATATTTTCGAATACCCTAAACCAGTTGATACTTCTTCACGTTCAATTAGTTATCAGGATAAAAAAGAATATAATATCAATAATGCTTTTTATGCAGATAATCAATTTGATGGAGCCCGTCTTAACGGGTTTGAACAATTGAATGATTCGACACTTCAAGTAACCATATTACCAGAAAATGAGCCTATTAATCAAAGCCCACATTACGCCTTTAGAATTTGGTCTAAGCAGCCACAAGTAATCTATGTAAAATTGAATTATCCTACTTCTACACATAGATATATCCCTAAATTAAGTACAGACGGGCAACATTGGAAACCTATTGATAGTACAGCATATCAACTGATAGATAGTACGAAAAATGCATTGTTGAAATTAACTATTAGCAACAATAAATTATGGGTAGCTGCGCAAGAAATCAAAACATCTACTGAAGCGACTAATTGGTCAAAACAAATTGCCAATCATAAAGATGTACGTTTTAAAACTATTGGTAAAAGTAAATTGAAACGAGATATAATAGCGTTAGATATTTATGAAGGAGACCCAAAAAATAAAGATGTAATTGTGGTGTTAAGTCGTCAGCATCCGCCAGAAGTAACGGGTTATTTGGCAATGCAATCTTTTGTTGAAGAACTTTTAAAAGATCATCGTTTACAGAAAGATTTTAGAAGCAAGTATAGAATTTTGGTCTTTCCATTATTAAACCCAGATGGTGTTGATCTTGGACATTGGCGTCATAATGCTGGCGGAATTGACTTAAATCGCGATTGGGCTTATTACCGCCAAGAAGAAGTAAAAACGGTGGCGCAGTCTATAGTAGATATAGCAAATGAATCAAAAAATAAAGTTATTCTAGGTTTAGATTTCCACTCTACTCAACAAGACCTGTACTATAGTTTTTCTGATGATATGCATTCAAGTATCTATCCTTTTAAAGATTATTGGATAAAGGGGATTGATGACGCAATACTGAATTATACACCGGACGATCAGCCATTTCCTTTAAGCCAACCCATTTCAAAAGGATGGTTTTACAAACAGTTCAATGCAGAGTCTTTAACCTATGAAATAGGTGACGAGACACCACGTGATTTTATAAAACTCAAAGCTGAAGTTGCAGCTAGAGAGATGATGAAATTGTTGATTTTAAGATAATCAAAAAAGATGAAAAAAACATTAAAATTAATTGTATTAATTGCAGTATTGGCACTCGTTTATGTAGTGTATTCAAACTATCCTCGATTAAATATTATATCGGGTTATTCAGCTAAAAACATGAACTCTTCGGTTTTTTTAGCTGGTAGAACTTCTGAAATTACTGACACTCAGGATAATAGTTTTTCACCTATCGCTTTAGCTGATGAAGAGGTTGATAATGATACTAAATCGATTATAGCTTCAGTATATGGATTAATGAAAAGGAAAGCAATCTATCGTGAAGGCTTAGGAAGTGTTTTATTAACGGATGATTTTGATGAAAACAAACCTTTTTTAATTCCTAATAGAACAAAAACTAATACCAATTTATCATTCCCTTATGGGGATTTAAAGCAAAAAGATACTGTATTTTCTAAAATTGATTATAAAGGATTGGAAAATGTGGTTAATAAGGCTTTTACTAATAATGAAATTAAAAAAACCAGAGCTGTTTTAGTAATTTATAAAGATCAAATTATTGCTGAAAAATACGATGATGGTTTTGATAAGAATTCACTTCTACAAGGTTGGTCTATGACTAAAAGTATAACCAGTACAATCTATGGAATATTACAAAGTCAAGGCAAACTCAATATCAATGATAATGCACCAATTGATAATTGGAAAAATGATGAACGCTCTAATATTACTATTAATGACTTACTACATATGAATAGCGGATTGTCATGGAAAGAAGATTATGAAGGAATATCTGACGTGACTAAAATGTTGTTTTTAGCCGAAGATATGTCGAAGGTTCAACGTGAAAAAGAATTGATAGGAAAGCCTAATGAAAGCTGGAATTATTCTTCTGGAACATCCAACCTGTTATCTGGAATGCTCAGAAAATATTTTAATGAACATCAAAGATATTTAGATTTTTGGTATAGTAGTTTAATTGATAAAATAGGAATGCATTCAATGATCATTGAAGCTGATTTAGCCGGTAATTATGTAGGATCTTCTTATTCATGGGCAACAACACGTGATTGGGCAAAATTCGGATTGTTATATCTACACAAAGGTAACTGGAACGGAGAGCAGATTTTTGATGAATCTTGGGTTGACTATGTGAAGACCCCAACAGCAACTTCTGATGGGCAATATGGCGGTCATTTTTGGCTGAACTCCGGAGGTTATTATCCTGATGCACCAAAAGATATTTATTCAGCAAATGGTTTTCAGGGACAACGCGTTTTTATAATCCCTTCAAAAGAAATGGTGGTTGTGAGAATGGGATTAGCAGGTAACGAAGGGTTTGATTTTAATGAGTTTTTAAAGGAGGTTACAGAAGCTATTGATAATTAAAACCTGAGTTCGATATATTAATTAAATGTAACTGTTATATACAATGTCATTCAGTCCTGAGGCTTCGGGAGTAATGAGAAACGTCCCGATAGCTATCGGGACGGGAGAAGTGAAGAATCTCGAGAAATCTCTATATTAGTCCATGAGATTCTTCACTCCATTGCATTCTCCATTCTGAATGACAAAAAACATCAAATACTAATACTTACAAATCAAACCCCAATTCAACACCTAGTTTTTTGGCAATAAGCCTGGTAATTCTTGTTTTTAATTCCGGAATTTTAATTTTCTGTAATGCATCATTAGCAAAGGCATATAATAATAAAGCTTTAGCTTCTTTTTTAGGTATTCCGCGAGAACGTAAATAAAACAACGCATCTTCATCTAGTTGCCCTATGGTACAGCCGTGAGAACATTTTACATCATCGGCAAAAATCTCTAGTTGAGGTTTGGCATTTATCGTTGCGCCATCGTCAATTAAAATATTATTATTCTGTTGAAAAGCATTTGTTTTTTGGGCTTCTTGTTCTACAATTACTTTCCCATTAAATACGCCTGTAGATTTATCGGCATAGATACCTTTATATAACTCATGGCTTTCACAATTCGGATACTTATGATTCACCAAAGTATGATTATCAACCAATTGTTTATCGCCAATAATGGTAATCCCGTTAAGGTTAGAGGTGATATGCTCACCTTCATGATAAAATTCTAAATTATTGCGGGTTAAATTACCGCCAAAAGAAAACGTATTTACCGAAACAATACTTTGCCTTTGTTGTTGCACATAAGTATTATCTATTAAAGAAGCTGTTTTTTGATCATTCTGAATTTTATAATAATCAACAATAGCACGTTTATTAGCAAAAATTTCGGTGACCGAGTTGGTTAAAACAATGTTGTTATTTAAACTTTGATGGCGCTCTATAATTTGTACATAAGAATTTTCACCAACTACAATTAAATTACGAGGCTGTAACATGGTTTCAGTTTCATTTCCTGTAGAAAAATGTACAATTTGAATGGGTTTTGGTAATACCGTATTCTTAGGAATATGTATATAAGCACCTTCTTTTGAAAAAGCGGTATTTAATGAAGTTATACTGTTCTTTTTTGAAGCAATAGTATTGAAATAATGGTCAATAACCATTTTGTATTTAGGCTTTTTTAAAGCAGCAGAAAGTAGGCAAATATCATAGCCATCATGTGTTGTTTCAGACCAAAATGAGCTGTAAATACCATCTATAAAAACAATTTTATACGAATCGATTTCATGTAAAAAATATTTTTTAATATCTTTAAACTCAATGGTGTTTTCTAAAGTTGGGAAGATGGTATAATCGTATTTCAATATAGATTTTAAAGAAGTATATTTCCATTCTTCATCTTTTTTTGTTGGAAAACCATGCTGTTCAAAATGCTCGAATGCTTTTGATCTGATATCGTGAACATTTGCCTCGGTATCTGTACTAACACTATTTTCAAATGCTAAAAATGATGTGATGAGTTTTTCCTTTAATTCCATTCAATCTCTTTTATTATTGTGTTACTCTTCGGTATAAAATTAAATTTCCTTCCCTTTGGATTAATGAGATTAAAGCACTGCTTTAATCAAAGTTACAGAGCCGTAGCTTTAAGTTAGGGATGGGTTTATTTCAACCAATCATATCCTTTTTCTTCCAATTCATGCGCTAACTCTTTCCCACCGGATTTTACAATTTTGCCATCGTGTAAAACATGTACAAAATCAGGCACAATATAATCTAACAAACGTTGATAATGCGTAATTATAATCACAGCATTATCGTTACTTTTTAACTTATTTACACCATTGGCAACAACTTTCAAGGCATCAATGTCTAATCCTGAATCCGTTTCATCAAGTATTGCCAATTTTGGTTCGAGCATTGCCATTTGAAAAATTTCATTGCGTTTCTTTTCACCGCCAGAAAAGCCTTCATTTAAAGAGCGAGATAAAAATTTTCTATCAATTTCTAATAGTTCAGCGGTCTCCCTAATTTTCTTCAACATATCTTTCGCAGGTAGTTCTTCTTTTCCGTTTGCTTTACGGGTTTCGTTTATAGCTGTTTTGATAAAATTAGTTACGGTAACTCCAGGGATTTCAATAGGATACTGGAACGACATGAAAACACCTTTATGAGCTCTTTCTTCTGGTGCTAAATCTTCTATATCTTCATTGTTCAAAAATATTTTACCTTCGGTAACTTCATATTCTTCTTTTCCGGCAATCACTGATGATAAGGTGCTTTTACCAGAGCCATTTGGTCCCATTATAGCATGTACTTCACCGGCTTTTACGTTTAAATTTATCCCTTTAAGGATTTCTTTATCTTCTACTTTAGCGTGTAAATTTTTTATTTCGAGCATTTTTATGTTCCGAGTTTTATGTTCCGAGTTCCAAGAGTTTGGAATTTGTTATTTGGTGTTTGTTTTTTGAGATTTAAGCAAAGCTTTGAGTCGGTCAAAATCTTTTTGTGAATGTTGTATAAAAACATCAGCATTACTTTCTTTGGTAAAAGTTTCAAAGGCTTCCATGCTTTTTTTAGTTTGTGGAATGTCATAATTAAACATTGGAGATCTTTTATGAATACGGTTTTCTTCAAAGTGATATAGATCTCCTGTCAATAATAATGGTTTTTCTAATCCGATGTTTAAGTATAATACTTGATGCCCTATAGTATGTCCCGGCATAGATTTAATAACGACTGTACTATCTCCAAAAACATCATGATCTCCATTCAGTTTTTGAACATTAGTTAATTCTTTGATCATGGCATAAATATCTGCTTGTTTTACTTGTGCAGAGTCACTGGTAAAAAAATCATACTCATTTTCTTGCACCAACCAAGTAGCATTTTTAAATGCGTTTGCATGACCAACATGATCAAAATGAGAATGTGATAAGGCGATATATTTAAAATCTTCAACGGTTAATCCAATTTTTTTTAATTGATTTACCAATGAATCTTTTCTAGAAACAGTAAATGCACCGCTAGGGTCTGTAAATGGTTCAGGCATTCCAACTAAATTTTCCGGCAAACCAGCATCCCAAATTAAATTTCCTTTCGGATGTTGAATTACATAAAAAGCGTTTGCAAAAGCTTTTGATTGTCCATGATACGTAGTGTCTTCAGAAAATAATTCAAGATTATTCACTACAATTTTACCGCCATCCAACACATGCAATGTGATTTTTGGTACTGAATCATCTTTTGTTGTAGTTTTTTTGATGCTTTTACAAGAAATGATGGTCAATCCGATAAGTAATAAAATAACTTTTTTACTCATTACTTTTCTATTTTTTAAGGTATTCGTGAACATTTCGTATTTCATATATTTGTAATATTTAAAACTTAAGATTAGAATTTATTTTATATTTTTCTCTATTCTCTATTCTCTATTCTCTATTCTCTATTCTCTATTCTCTATTCTCT
>CAYXAZ010000063.1:0-20714 GCA_964463085.1 uncultured Flavobacteriaceae bacterium
TGATCTCAGATCCTGTCCATGAAGTTTTAAAATAACCTGTACCGGCTTCTACTTTACTGTCTTCTAGTTGTAACGGATCAATTTTTTGACTACCAATGGTAATATCCACAAAATCGGTTACTTCGAGCCAATTTGTGCCTTGTAGTAACAATGCATAAACTGCTTCGGTAGTAGCTTTTGTAGTTTTCCAACGATTGGTTTGTTTATTTTTTAATAACCAGATCTTTAGGTTGTCAATGGTTTTTATATCACCTTCAACTTCAGTAAATGCTTCAATCAATAAAGCTTGTGTTTCGATTGGAGCTTGATACCAATACCAACTGGCTGTGTTGCTTTTCCAATACATGCCGAGTTCATCATTGGTAATGCTATTTTCTTTTAATGAAGCAATTACTTTATTTGCTACAGCTGTATTATTATTTCTTTTGGCAATTAAAGCAATCATTCCTTTGGTATATAAATTACGATCTAACCAGAATTTATAAGTCTGATTTGTATAATAATCTACTGCTTTTTGAACCTTTTTAGGCATCTCGACTGCGCTCGATGTGACACCATTTTTTGAATAAAAACTTCGCATATACAAATACTGAATCTGAAAATGACTTGTATGGTTTCTGGCTAAAAACTCTTTTTCTTTTTTGATTCCTACAGCCTTATTTTTTTCTTTTTCTCTAATTTTTTTTGCTTGTTTTAATAAGTCATTATAATCGTCTAAAATTTCATCGTCTAAAAATTTGACTGCTTTGTGGAGCATGGACTTCTCGACTGCGCTCGAAGAGACACCGAGTTTTTTTAGGTGTCCGAAACCGGAAGCAATATGTTGTGTGATATATCTACTAGGATAACGAGCACCTTTAAACCATGGGAAACCACCATTAGACATTTGCATTTGTTGTAATTTTCGAGCAGCAGATTCTAATTCATTTTTCATTTTATTCAAATCGAATAATAATGCAATACGTTTTTTCTGTTCGGTTTCAGATTGCGCATCGCGTAACCAAGGGGTTTCTTGAATAATCATTGATTTTAACTCTTGGTTTTTCTCCAGACTAGAAAGTAAGGCATCAGAATTCTTCCATTGATTGAAAACATCTTGAATTCTAGGATTAGAATTTGCAATATGACTTGCCAATGCATTGGCATAATAACGCGAAAACGTTTGCTCAGAACATTCATAAGGATATTCCATTAAATAGGGTAATGCCTGTACGGCATACCAAGCAGGGTTTGAAGTTACTTCCAAAGTCAACTTATGATTGGTTGCTGAACTTGATTCAGCATCTGCCAATTTATCCAAACGAAATGTCTTCGTTTGATTAGAACGTAACCACATCGGTAAAGTTTCTGTTACCAACATTCTATTTGACAATACAGGTAAGGCATTTTCTTCACCATCCGTAAAGTCACCAGCTTTGGCAAGTATCTTATATTTTACAGTTTGTACATCATCAGGAATTTGGAGTGTCCAACTAACATTTGTGTTTCCTTTGGCATCAATTTCAAAAGGTCTTATGTTCACTCTATTTCCTAGCTTCTTATCAATAGGTTTGTTAGTCAACGCATCAAATAATTGTAATTCGCTAATACCACTCAAATTGTTGTCAGTTAGATTGGCAATTTTAGAAGCGATGGTAATTTTATCTCCTTCACGTAAAAAACGAGGTGGATTCGGTAACACCATCAACTCTTTTTGAGTAACAGCTGTTAATTGTTTAGTAGCAGATGCCATGTCTTTGGTATGTGCCAATAATTGTAATTTCCAACGCGTTAAACTCTCAGGTGCAGTAAAATTAAAACTGACATTACCCTCTGTATCCGTTTTTAAATGTGGAAAGAAAAATGCGGTTTCTTGTAGGTTTTTACGGGCAACAATACCTTTTAAAGAGATTTTTTTTCCCTGAGTATCTTTATCAATTTTAGCCCTATCACCATCATTTTCAACGCTAAAATCTGGGGCTCCTTCAGCAACTTCTGATTCATCAAATGCAGCTTGTTCCATTATAGCTTCAGGTACAGGTGCTTTTTTATTTTTTGACAACTCTTTTCTTTCAACCCCAGAAATCATTCCTCTAAGTCTAATATTTGAACCATATCCAAAATAAAGTCCAAACCAATTGAGCTGGTCATAACTTTGATTTGAAAAACCATAATAGTGCTGACGTTTTTGATGTACATTAAAATTAGCGTTTCCAAAACTATGACCGGCATTACTTCGGTTATAGGAATAATAATATTGTTGGTAAATAGGGTTGAAATTCCAATTTTGAGGTCGAAACTGATCTAATGATGCATCATACATGGATGCCAATAGTTCTGCAGCGACTTTATCACCTTTAGTACCTTTGAGTTTAAAACTCCATGTTTCGTCTTGTCCGGGTTGTAACTTATCTCTAAACGTAGTGGTTTCAATCAATAATTCATGTTTAGGATATGGTACGCTGATGTTTTGTGTTCCACTACCAAAACTATTATAATTTACCCATTGATAATGAATGGCAAACCCGCCAACATCTTTCTGATTCACAGGAATGCTTATCGTTTTAATATTATTAGACAATCTAATAATTTGAGTATCTATAATTGTATGATCTTTTTCGACAGTAATTGTTACAGTAATGTCTTTAGAAGCTGAACCAATATTGAGTTTCACAAACTCATTTGGTTGATACTCATTTTTATCAGTTTTAATAGAGAATAACTGATTGTCAGCAATCGTTTTATCCTTGTCACTAAACACGTTAAAGCGTTGTTCGTCTTTTACGTCTTGTTTGAATTTATCTTTACATGCTAAGACTACTATGTATTTTCCGGAAATCCACTTTTTGATATTACCTAGTTTTATTTCTTTAGATTTTTCGGTATCAAAATCAGATTCAAAAACCAATGCTCCTTTTTCCCAATTATTGGCATCATTTTCATTTTTATAAGCTTCGTTCGGAAACAATTTTTTGAATTCATCCTTTGAAAATTCCTGATAATCAGGAGCTGTCCATGGTCGTTTACGCAATACATTTGAAGGTGCTTTGAGTTTATAAATTTTGACATTTCCTTTGGTAGCAACAAATTCTCCATTCAGGTTATTGGTACTGATATCCAGTTTATGATCGGTTGCTGAACTTGATTCAGCATCTGACAATTTATCAATCTTATTATCAATACTAATCGTTGTTTCTAATGCATGGTAGCCAATTCTAACGGTTGTCTCTGTACTTCGGGTTTCACCATTAATATCCGTTATATCTGCAAACACTTTATAATTAAATGTAGGTTGTGTTTCCTTTTTTATAGATAGATCAGGAATTGCTTCAAATATAACCTCAAAATTACCAGAGGCATCTGTAATGCTTTCACCATGTGTGATTTCTAATTCATCTGACGAAATAGAAGGACGATAATACCAATACCATTTAGGATATTGAGTCGTACGAACTACACGATACGAAACTTTGGCATCTGTAATCATGCTTCCAGCATAAGCAGTAGCCGTACCTTTTACCGTAATGCTATCGTTTAATTTATAGGTTTCGGTTACGGGTTTAAAGGTTGCTTCAAACTTCGGACGTTTGTATTCTTCTACTGAAAAATAATGACTACCATTATGAGTTTCAATGGTAAACTGTCCTGTTAATCCTGAAGATGGCAATATAAATTCTCCACTAAATGAACCAAATTCATTGGTTGTAAATTCTAGTGTTTTTACGTTTTGATAGTTTACATCTTTAAGTGTAATACTCACTTTTTTATTTTCAACACTATTGGCTTTATTATTTTTTGAATTGACAACAATACCTTTAAAATAAACCGTTTGTCCAGGTCTGTAAATACTTCTGTCTGTAAATAAATAGGTATTTGTACTTGAATAATTTTTGTTATTATGATTTCTATATAATTTATTCAGATAAAAATTACCGAAAACAGCTTTGTCTTTTTCATGACCAACTGTAACAACAACATTAGAATGCCGATGCTTTGCGGAAAAAGAAACCTGTCCTTTACTATCAGTTGTAAGAGTTTTGTTGATCAATTTATTATATCTGCCGGTATCATAATTTTTTATATGAACCGTTGCACCGGCTATTGGGTTTCCGGTATTTCTATTTACAATTTGATAGTTATAGTTACCTGAACTAATATTTTCAATTAGAGTAAGGTCAGTTACTTGAATAAAACTATAGCCATAGGTATTTTCGCTAGTAGCATCTTTTATTGTTGATGCAAAGATCATATAATTACCTTGCGCTAATGTAGGTATTGACACTTCAGTTTTATGTTGCTGATAATCTTTTTCATTAATAAGTTTAGCTTCCCAAGTTTTGATGCTTTCCAGTTTATTGATAAAAGCAATTTTAGTAGAGTCATTATAAATTTGGGATAACTTTCTTTGTTGCTTTTTGGTAATTTTTAAGGCTTTGAAATATAATTGATCTGTATTTTTATAATTGACTAAGATTCGCGAAGGCGAATTGATAGGAACAAATTTTTCTGAGGTAAGTTGTAATGACTTACTTAAAATCTGACTTTGTAAACTTTTACACTTTTCTGTTCCTGTTGAAACAGGGAATTTTTTTATAGCTTCTTCACATATTTGTAGAGCTTCTTTATGTTTCCAACGATTGTTTTCTTTTTCTAATGGGACATAACTATTAGCTTGTTCGTTTAGAAGTAATGCAATTTTATAATCTATTTCAGTAACTATTTTATCATTTTGATAGGTTGCTTTCAGTTCTTGTAGTGTTTTTAAATACACATCATCTTTATCATTAAAAACAGCATTGTTTCTTGCAAAATCTAAGCGGTCTAAGGTCAACACTACTAAGGCTGTTGGATTCTTGTCCTTTAAATGAAACAGTGTTAGGTTTCTATAAATATATAAAGCATGTAATTGCTGAGATAAACTGTCTTTAGTGTTTAATTCAGTCTTTATTAACTCATCATTTGTACTCAATAATTGAGGGTTGTCAATTTTAAATTTATAGGAAGGTCTTTTTAAATTTCGTTCATCATTTTTATAAAAGTTGATACCTCTATGTGCTAAAAAATCATATACTGTAGGTCTGTATATTTTTGAATCTTTCTGAAGATGTAATATATCTTTAAATTGGCTTAGATCTGCTTGTTGTGTTTCTAAAGCATTTTCTAATGACCTTTGATAATGTAAATGTGTTTCTTCGAAAATAGTTTGCAAATCCCATGTTCTGAAGTCAGCTGAATCGACCTTTTCTGAAGTACTTGTACGATTGTAAAATTTCCATCTATTCTGTTGAAAATACTGCCAGTACATGTCAGCTAAAATGCTTTCTAATATGTTTTTTGACGGGAATTTTGCATCAGCTATTTCACTTTTTATTTCATTAATAATATTTAGTTGCGCATCTTCTTCTAAGGTCAAAGCATACTTTGACTTGTATAGTAGTGTCTTGATGAGTTGCGGACTATTCTTAGTTCTCTTTGCTTTTTTATAGATTTTTTCTACTTCAGCCAAAGCGGATTTAGATAAGCCTTTAGATTCAAATTGCTTAACGATTTTCCACTGTTCTTTACAAGTATCATATTTGTCAGATTGTGCTTTTGAAGTGGTTGAAAATAGTAGAATCATTGTTAAAAATGTGATTAATTTTTGCATAATATTATTTATAATAATTTATAAACCTCAAATTACCATCAAAAATAAGGAAAGTAAAAGCTAAAATGAGTGAATAGGTCTTTTTTTTAAGTAAGATGTTCTTTTGAGTTAGGGTTCTATCTAATCGCAAAAGTCACAAAGAGGGAGCAATGGTCGTAAAGAGATTATAAACTTTGTTCTAAATGTCAACTGAAAATTATTTTTATTTGGGATTTATGATTTGGGATTTGTATTTTTACCTTTTCTAACACATAGCTTAGCACCTTTGTGTCTTTGCAAGAAACTTAAATTAATGAACATACATTTTATTGCCATTGGCGGAAGTGCCATGCACAACCTTGCATTGGCTTTACAACAAAAAGGATACCAAATAACAGGAAGTGATGATACTATTCATGAACCTTCTAAATCACGTTTAGAAGTAAAAGGTTTATTGCCAGCTGAGTTTGGTTGGTTTCCTGAAAAGATACATTCAGAGTTAGATGCTGTTATTTTAGGAATGCATGCTAAGGCGGATAATCCTGAACTACAAAAAGCCCAGGAATTAGGATTGACAATTTATTCATATCCTGAATTTTTATATGAGCAGTCAAAGGACAAAACACGTGTTGTTATTGGTGGTTCTCATGGTAAGACCTCAATCACTTCAATGATCTTACACGTATTGCATTACCACGAAAAGGAAGTAGATTATATGGTTGGCGCACAATTAGATGGTTTTGATACGATGGTACATTTAACCGAGGAGAATGAATTTATGGTGTTGGAAGGTGACGAGTATTTAAGTTCACCTATTGACCGTCGTCCGAAATTTCATTTATATAAACCAAATATTGCCCTATTGAGCGGAATTGCTTGGGATCATATCAATGTTTTTCCAACATTTGATAATTATCTGGAACAGTTCAGAATTTTTATTAAAGAAATGATCAACGGAGGTATTTTGGTCTATAACGAAGAAGATGTTGAAGTAAAAAAGATAGTGGAAGAAAGTTCACATCCTATTAAAAAATATCCGTATCATACTCCAACTTATACCATTGAAAACGGAACTACTTTTTTAGATACATCTGACGGAAAGTTGCCCTTAGAGGTTTTCGGAAAACACAATTTACAGAACCTTGCAGGTGCAAAATGGATTTGCCAACATATGGGTATTGATGAGGATGATTTTTATGAAGCAATTAGCAGTTTTACAGGAGCCAGTAAACGATTAGAAAAAGTTGCAGAAAACAAGTCAACAGTAATTTTTAAAGATTTTGCACATTCACCAAGTAAAGTGGAGGCTACCACCAATGCTGTTAAAGAACAATATCATGATAGAACCATATTGGCTTGTTTAGAATTACATACTTATAGTAGTTTAAATGCTGAATTTTTAAGAGAGTATAAAGGTGCTTTAAATGCTGCTGATAAAGCGGTTGTTTTTTATTCGCCACATGCTGTCGAAATTAAGAAGTTAGAAAAAGTTACTAAGGAGCAGATTGCCAATGCTTTTAAGAGAGATGATCTAATTATTTATACTGACCCAAAAGAATTCAAAGAATTTCTATTTTTTCAAAATTTAGAAAATACTGCTTTACTTTTAATGAGTTCGGGTAATTATGGTGGTTTGGATTTTGAGGAGCTTGGAAATAATATTCAGTAGGCAGTTGCGGTATGCAGTTAATGGTGAATTGAATAAAAAATACTAAACACCCCCTCAAGTCCCCTCAAGGGGACAATAATACAAAGTGGCTTAGAAGGATTGTCCCCTTGAGAGCTTGTGCTGAGCGAAGTTGAAGTAGGATTTTAGGGGTGTGCATCAAGAGAATATTAAAAAGTCTTTCTCTTTGGATTAACGAGATAAAACATTGTTTTAACCGAAGTTATCGAGCGAAGCTTTATTTAGGAAGGGCTTATTCCTCACTAACCTTCAATACCAATTTCCCCATTTTTTCACCGGAAAAAAGTCTTAAAAAAGTTTCATGAAAGTTTTCAATACCTTCATAGATATCTTCTTTAGATTTTAATTTGCCTTGCATCATCCATTGTCCCATTTGTTGTGCTGCTTTTCCATAATCTTTGGCATAATCAAAAACAACCATCCCTTTCATAGAGGCTCTACTTACTAATAATGACATATAATTTGCAGGACCTTTTACAGCAGTAGTATTATTGTATTGTGAAATTGCTCCACAAATAACAATTCGTGCATGCATAGCTAATCTACCTAATGCTGCATCTAAAATTTCTCCACCAACATTATCAAAATATACATCTATCCCTTTAGGGAAGTATTCTTTTATTTTTGCTTTGATATCGTCATTTTTATAATCTATAGCACCATCAAAACCTAAAACATCAACTAAGTATTTACACTTATCAGCTCCCCCGGCAATACCAATAACTTTACAATTTTTAATTTTTGCTATTTGTCCAACCACACTTCCTACTGCACCTGCGGCACCTGAAACTAATACGGTGTCACCTTCTTTGAGTTCGCCCACTTCTAAAATTCCGAAATAAGCAGTCATTCCCGGCATTCCTAATGTACCTAAGTATATAGGTAGAGGTGCTAATGATGGATCAACTTTATGATAGCCTTTACCATCAGTAACAATATATTGTTGTACACCGGTTTGACCATATACAAACTCACCTTCTTTAAAATCAGGATTGTTAGACGTGATAACTTTACCTACACCACCAGCTCTCATTACTTCATCAATCTGAACAGGAGGAATGTATGATCTGGTATCATTCAGCCATCCTCTCATGGCAGGGTCTAATGAAATATATTCGCATTTTATTAAAAATTCACCCTCTTTCAGTTCAGGAATGTTCATTTCAATTAATTCCCAAGTGTCTCTATCCGGTAAACCTACAGGTCTTTTTTTTAGTACTAATTGTTTGTTTTGTGCCATGATTATTTTGTTAGTTATGTCTTAAGAGATTAATTACTGCGAACTGTTACTGTTCCCGATAGCTATCGGGACTACCGACCTGATAATCATTCTTTATACCCAAATCTACGCAGTTGATTTTTATTATTTCGCCAATCTTTATTGACTTTTACATAGAGTTCTAAAAAGATCTTTTTTCCAAAGAATTTTTCTAAGTCTTTTCTTGCTTCAGTACCTACACGTCTCAGAGCAGCACCTTTATGACCAATAATAATCCCTTTTTGAGAATCGCGTTCAACCATAATTATTGAACGAATTTTTATAATTTTTTCTTCTTCATTAAATTCTTCAGTTTCTATTTCAACGGAATACGGAATCTCTTTTTTGTAATGCATTAGTATCTTTTCACGAATAGCTTCATTTACAAAAAAACGTTCAGGTTTATCTGTCAATTGATCTTTAGGATAAAAAGCAGGAGACTTAGGTAATAGTTCAATAATTTTTTCGAAAACAGTAGTGACATTAAAATTTTCTAAAGCAGAAATTGCATAAATAATTGCATTAGGTACTTTTTCTTGCCAATAAGTAATCTTTTCTTCTACTTCCTCTTGTGAAGATCTGTCAATTTTATTGATTAGTAATAGTACCGGAATGTTGGCATTTGTAATTTTACTGAAAAACCCTTCATCTTTCAACATAGTTTCACCAATTTCAACCATGTAGATCAAAATATCAGCATCTTCAAAAGCAGACTTGACAAAGTCCATCATAGAAGATTGCAACTCATAGGCAGGTTTTATAATTCCCGGAGTATCAGAAAATAAAATCTGAAAATCATCACCATTAACAATACCTAGAATACGATGTCGTGTAGTTTGTGCTTTAGAAGTTATAATTGACAAACGCTCCCCTACAAAAGCATTCATTAATGTTGATTTACCAACATTAGGATTCCCGATAATATTTACAAATCCGGCTTTGTGTTCTGACATAGATAATTGTATTGTTTGCAAAAATAGGTAAAACTTTGTGCATTTGTACTTTCAACTTTGGTTAAAACAATAAATTATCCAGCATCCAGCATCAATTCATTGAAAATCCCAGTATCAAATACAAAATCGTTGTAATTACACCGCCTATTAAAGCGTAGGGTAATTGTGTTCTAACATGGTCAATATGATCACTTGCTGAAGCCATTGACGAGATGATAGAAGTATCAGATATTGGTGAACAATGATCACCAAAAATTCCGCCACCTAAGGTGGCAGCAATAACCAATGTTAAATCCGAACCATGCGTATTTGCCATCGGAATAGATATTGCTAACATAATAGCAAATGTACCCCAGGAAGTTCCTGTAGAAAATGCAATAAACGAACTAATTACAAACACGACTGCAGGTAAAAATTCTGGCGAAAGCCAGTCTTTAGACCAGTTAGCTACAAATTGTCCGGTACCTAATTCGTTACAAGCATTACCAATAGCAAAAGCGAGAAGCATTAGCAAAGCTAAAGGCATAAGTTCACTTATTCCTTTTAAAACCAGGTCAACCATTTCTTTGGTTTTCATAATTCCTTGTGCACGATATAAGATCATAGCTACAATTAATGAAGCAATTACAGCATATAATACAGAAGATGAGCCTGAACCCTTACCAATTGCTTGTGATAAATGATTCCCAAAAGAAGAATAATTTGCTACCTCATTCCATCCTGTATATGCCAAATTTACAGGCATCATAAGTACCATAGTCAATAATGGAATCACCATATTATATGATCTAGCTTCAATACCTTCTTTTGGTTCAAAAGATGTAATGGTTTCAGATATCATCGGTTTTGAGCCATCATTTAATAGTTTTCCGGTTTCTTTGGTTCTTTTTTCAGCTTTGACCATAGGACCAATATCTTTTTTAAATATGATGACTATAAATACGAAGAGGATGGCCAAAATAGGGTAGAAGTTATATTTTATTGAAGACAATAACATTGAAAAGGGGTTTTCAATACCATAAGTAAGTAATAGACCCATAATAAAAGCACCCCAAGCATTCATTGGAATTAAGATTGAGGATGGTGCTGAACTGGAATCTGCGATATAGGCTAATTTTTCTCTGGGAATTTTTAATTTATCAAAAATAGGTCTGTATAATGTGCCAACGGTTAAGGAGCTAATACTTGTTTCTACAAAAAGTAATATACCCGTTACTAATGCTAACAATTGTACAACGACTCTACTATAACCGCTTTGTTTTTTTTCAAAATAATCAATTAATTTAGTCACTCTATTTATAAACCCTTCAACCCCTTTAGAATACTGGATGAATAATAAAAGAGCACCAACTAAGGCGCTAAAAATGATTGTCCTAGTGTTGCTGGCAGATTTAAAAACATCAACCAAACCTTCAATAGTTGCTAAGGTTCCATCTAAAAAATTCCATCCATTGATAATTACCCAAGCAAACCAAATACCAAAAACCAAGGCGACATATACTTGTTTTGTTCGTAAGGCAAGAATAATTGCTATTACCGGAGGTAAAATTGAAAGGAATCCGTAATTGTCCATATTGAAGGCTAAAAATTATATAAGAATTATTATATGGATAAATATATAAAAACAATTGGACATTAAGAACTTGTCATGATTTTCGTTTATACTCAAGCTGATACAAGTATCGCTTTCCATAAACGAAAAAAACCAGTTATTAAAACAACTGACTTTCTTAGTAGCGGGAACAGGATTAACTTGCTTACGCTCGTTGAGCCTTATAGCTTACCTCGGGGATAGTCAGTTTCAAGAATTTTTTTAATTAAAAAAATTATCATTGTATTAGTATTTTATTTGATTTTTTGTGATAGACCTAATTGAAAAATCATTTTTTTACCCTGATTCTAAGAATTATTCTTTGAAGTTATCTAAATTTTAATATCTTTGAAGTTATTACTACTTGTAATTACAAGTTATTTTTAGTTGCTTAAAGAATTAGAATAAAAAAACCTAAACAATCATGTTGCTAAACCGTTTCGTTTCCTTTATAATTTGGTTTGAATTAGCGAAGGTGATTATCAAAAAATTAATATTTAGTACTAAATATGGAAAATGAGCTTTCAAAAGTGATAGACATAAATAATTGTAATACCTTCAAAGAAATTAAAGCACAACCACGTTTGTGGCAGGAAACCTACTCCATTATCACTTCAGAAGGTAAAGAATTAACTACTTTTTTGAATAAAGCTTTAACTTTTGAAAACTTACGGGTAATATTAACAGGTGCGGGTACTTCTGCATTCATAGGAGAAGTTTTACAAAAAAGCTTTCAACAAAAGTTTGAACGAATAACTGAAGTAGTTGCAACAACAGATCTGGTTTCTCACCCAAAAGATTTTTTTTATAAAGCAGATCAGCCTACATTGTTAGTTTCGTTTGCACGTTCGGGTGATAGTCCGGAAAGTGTAGCTGCAGTTAACTTAGCAAATAGTTATTGTAACAATTTATTTCACTTAATTATTACTTGTAATTCTGAAGGTAAACTAGCAAAAAATGCAGATTTAAAAAATTCGTATGTGCTTTTAATGCCAGAGGATGCTAATGATAAAAGTTTGGCAATGACAGGATCATTTACTACGATGATTTTAGCAGGTATCTTGGTGTCAGACTTACCTAACCTAAGTAAGAATAAAGACTATGTTGATCAATTAGAAGTATATGGTAATACAATACTCACAAAATACGTTGAGAAAATTAAAGAAGTAGCTACACTAGATTTTGATCGTGTAGTTTTCTTAGGATCAGGTTCACTAAAAGGAATAGCTAGAGAATCTCAATTAAAAGTACAAGAATTGACAGATGGGCAAGTAATTTGTAAATATGATTCTTTTTTAGGATTAAGACATGGACCCAAAGCGGTAATTGATTATTCTACATTGGTGGTGTATTTATTTTCAACAGATGACTTTGTAAATAAATATGAATATGATTTAGTTAGATCAATAAATGCTCAAAAAGAGAAATTATATGAGATAGGGATTGGAGAAGTGATTAAAAACAAAAATGAAATTACATTAGACTTCTCAATTGAGGTTTCAGAAACAAATACATTACCTGAAGAGTATTTTGCAATATGTGCAGTTATTCCGGGTCAATTACTTGGTTTGTATAAATCGATAAATTTAGGCTTATCACCAGATTCTCCTTCTGTAAACAATTCTATAAACAGAGTAGTTCAAGGAGTAAATATTTACAAACAAAAATAATATTTCACAAATGATCTTATGTGTTTGCCCTAATCCTGCTATTGATAAATTTATCATAGTTGATAACTTTGAAAAAGGTATTGTCAATAGAGTTAGTGAAGAGCAATCATTTCCCGGAGGCAAAGGAGTACATGTTGCCCTTGGAATTAAAGAATTGGGAGAAGATGTAGCATTATTGGCATTTTGGGGAGGGTCAACAGGGCAGTGGATTAAGCAAAAATGCGAATCAAAAGGAATCAAATGTTATGGTCCTGAGGTAGAAGGGCAGACAAGAACCTGCCTGACTATAAAATCAAATAATGATTTCAACGAAACAGAGTTATTAGGTACAGGACCAATTATTAGTGAAAGAGATTATTCAGCATTTTTAATAGATTATAAACAACTGCTTAAAAAATCAGACATCGTTTCAATGAGTGGTTCATGGCCAAAAAATACTGTTGGAGTTGATTATACCCAGTTGATTGATATTGCTACAGACCTAGGTAAAAAATCATTTATTGATTGTTCAGATGATATATTGTTAAGTGCATTAAAAAGGAAACCTTTTGCCGTTCATATAAATCATCATGAAGGGTATGATATCTATAAAACAACTAATCCAATTGAAATTTCTAATAAAATAAATCAAAACTGTAAATTAGTTGCGATTACTTGTGGAGCAAAAGGCCTTTACCTTAATAATGGTAAAGAAACTGTTCATGCATTGAGTAAAGTAGATAAAGTAATAAGTGCAGTTGGAAGTGGTGATAGCCTAATGGCAGGTTTAATTATAGCCTATAAAAGGAAATATGATTTGATTGAAACAGCTAAATTAGCAGCTTCTTGTGGGGCGGCAAACTGTATAAGAGAAGATCTTGGTATGTTTTACAAAAATGATGTAGAAGAGTTGCAAGAACGCTGTGAAGTGAAATTTAAAAATTAATATAAGTGGATAAAAAGTTTGATGTAATTGTTATTGGAGAACTTAATATTGATTTAATTTTAAATCAAATAGAAGAATTTCCAGAAGTAGGTAAGGAAATTCTTGCAGATAAAATGACATTAACACTAGGTAGTTCTTCAGCTATTTGTGCAAGTAACCTAAGTTCTTTAGGCTTAAAAGTTGCTTTTATTGGTAAATTAGGCAACGACATATTCGGTCAATTTATTATAAATCAACTAAAAGAAAAAGGAGTTGATGTCTCTTTGATTATCACAGATGATAATCTCAAAACGGGTGCCACAGTTGCTCTTAGCTATGGAGAAGACAGAGCAATGATAACCCATCAAGGTGCCATGTCTCACTTGGGTATAGATGACATTGATAAAAGTAAATTAAAGCAAGCTGGTCATTTACACTTTTCATCTTATTTTTTTCAACCCGGATTTAAAAATTCATTGGATTCATTATTCAAAAAAGCTAAAGATGCCGGGCTAACAACCTCCTTAGATGTTCAATGGGATCCATCTGGAAAATGGGATCTCAATTTAGAAAAAGTCCTTCCTTTAGTAGATGTTTTTATTCCGAATGAAATTGAACTTCAAAAACTAACAAAACAACCAAATCTAGATCTAGCCATCAATAAAGTTCAAAATAAATGCAATTATACCGTAGTAAAATGTGGAAATAGAGGTTCAATACTATGCTATGAAAATAAGAAAATCAGAAAAGAATCCTTTCTCAATAATAATGTTGTGGATACTATTGGAGCAGGAGACAGTTTTAATGCAGGGTATATTTTAAAATTTGTGAAAGGTAGATCTCCAGAAGAGTGTCAAGTATTTGGAAATTTAACAGGAGCAGTTTCAACCACCAAGTCCGGTGGTACACGCGCCTTCAAAGACCTTAATAATGTCATGAAAATTGCCAAACAAAAATTTAATTACGAAGAATAATAAAGATGAAATTACAAGATAAATTTATTGAGTTAAGAAATAAACACCAGGGAATTCTGGCAACCAATTTTTATAATTTTGAAACGCTGGAAGGTGTTTTATGTGCTGCAAAATCAACAAATCAGCCTATTATCCTCCAATTAACGAGAAGTTCTATTAATTATATGGGATTACCGGTAGCATTTAACCTTGCAAAATCTATGCTAGAGTATCACGGTGTTGAAGGATGGATTCATTTAGATCATGGAGATTCTTATGAATTAGCTGCACAATGCTTAGATATAGGATTTGATTCAGTTATGATTGATGCCAGTGAACAACGATTTAAAGACAATATAGCTCTTACAAGTAAGGTTGTAAAATTAGCAGAAAGCTATGGTGCCAATGTGGAAGCTGAACTAGGATACATTGCCAAATTAGGTCAAGATAAAGACGGTAGTGGATTCACCCAACCAGAAGAAGCAAAGCAATTTGTAGAAGCAACTGGAGTTGATGCTCTGGCAGTAGCAATAGGTACAGCTCATGGATTTTATGATAAAGAACCAAAATTAGATTTGGAGAGATTATCAGATATAGCTGCTGTTACGGATGCAACATTAGTATTGCATGGCGGTTCAGGAGTACCGGGCGAAAGTTTAAAACAAGCTGTTGACAGAGGTATTTGTAAAATAAACCTTGCTACTGAAATTAAAAATATTTTTATGCAGACATTAAAAAATAAGCTTTCTACAAATGAAGAAATTGATCTAAGAATAGTATTTCCTGCAGCTACTAATCAAGTAATTGAGTTGGTCAAAAGAAAGTTAGAAATTGTTCAAAATAAAAAGTAACATTCTGTAATTTTTATGAAACGAGCATGCTAAAAAGTTTATCACCCGAGGGAATGATTAATAGCGAACTGCATGTGACCGAATTATTAAATATTATAGACACATGAAACATTCATAACGAAGAGTTCGATACCCAAGAGAATGACTAAGTGAATGTTCCATGTGACCTTTAAAAATCAATAAGTATAGACACATGAAATAAATAGAAATAGAACTATACTTTTTTAAATAATTTATCAGGAATTGTAGAATTTTATCTTATCACAATTAACAAATTACAAAAATCCATGGATGTCATTTCTTTAACACAGAAATTAATTCAATTTAACACAATCAACCCTCCGGGAAATGAAGAAGATATTGCTAAATTCATTGGAACTATTCTTACTGAAAACGGTTTTACAGTTGATTATCCTAAATATACAGAAGGTAGGTTGAATGTTATAGCTACTAAGGGTTTAGATAAATCTGTTGCCCCAATTGTTTTAACAGGTCATTTAGACGTTGTACCATTAGGAGCTGCAGAATGGAGTATGGATCCTCATGCTGGCGAAATAATTGGAAATAAACTTTACGGACGAGGTTCTACCGATATGAAAGCAGGTGTCGCAGCTATGATGGTAGCAGCTATAGAAAGTTTTGAAGAAAATGCTCCAAAAGGAGGAATCAAACTAATATTAACTGCTGATGAAGAATTAGGATGTAGAGGCGCAAAACACTTACGAGATAGTGGCTATGATATTGGCAATGCAAGTGCAATTATTGTAGGAGAGCCGACTTCAAATATGCCTTGGATTGGGCATAAAGGAGGTTTATATTTAACAGCTAAAACTATCGGAATTACGGCACATTCCTCCATGCCTGAATTAGGAGACAATGCTATTTATAAAGCAGCAAGAGCTATTACTAAGATTGAAGAGTTAAAATTTGACGTAGAAAAAGATAACTTACTTGGGTATCCTACGGTAAATGTAGGAAAGATCTATGGTGGATTAAATTTGAATTCTGTACCGGATAAAGCTGAGTTTACGATTGATGTAAGATCTACTACAAAACTTGAAAACAAATTGGCTTTTCAACTATTGGAAGAGACTTTAGGAGAGGAAGTGACCATCGAAAAAATGGTGGATTTAAATGCAATTTCAACAGAAGAAAACCATCCATTTGTGAAGTTGGTGTCTGAAGTTTGCATATTCAATTACAAACAGGAAGGTGTAAAAAAAGCAGCTTCTTTTCTAACAGACGCCTCTGTTCTTACACCTTGGTTTAATAATTCACCAACGGTTATTTTAGGTCCGGGAGAACCAGATATGGCACATCAAACAGATGAGTATTGTTATGTTGATAAAATAAAAGAAGCTGTAAAATTATATAAAGAAATAATTATTAAAAATGGAAATTTAGTATCATGAACAACTATCCGGAGTATTTTATAAATGAAGAACAACTAGAAGAAGCACTTTCAAGACCCACACCTGAATTGGTAAATATGATGAAAGCGTTAGAAGGAGATTTTATTTTGCTCGGTGTAGCCGGTAAAATGGGTGTTTCTATGGCTAGAATGGCTAGGCGTACTTGTGAGCAAGCAGGTGTTAAAAAAAGAATTATAGGCGTTTCAAGATTTAGTTCACCTGAACAACGCACTTTTTTAGAAAAAAGTGGAATTGAAACCATCAAAGGAGATCTTTTAGACCTCAATTTTATCAATAGTCTCCCGGAAGTAAAAAATGTGATCTATCTAGCAGGTATGAAGTTTGGTACAGAAGGAAATGAATCGTTTACTTGGGCAATGAATTCTTTTTTACCGGGCTTGGTTGTTGAAAAATTCAAGAACTCAAGAATTATAGCATTTTCTACAGGATGTGTTTATCCTTTAATGAAGATAAATTCCGGGGGCTCTAAAGAATCAGATTCTGTTGGACCGGTTGGAGAATATTCGCAGTCTTGCTTAGGAAGAGAGCGGTTATTCGAATTCGGAAGTATTAAAAATAGAACACCCATTATAATAATTAGATTAAATTATGCTGTAGAAATGCGTTATGGTGTATTGGTTGATATTGCTACAAAGATTCACAATGAAGAAGTAATAGATCTGGCGATGGGTTATGCCAATGTTATCTGGCAAGGAGATGCTAATGAAATGATTTTAAGAACAATACAACATTGTGAAACACCAGCTAAACATCTTAATATTAGTGGAGCAGAAACAATTTCAATAAGTGAAGTTGCGAAACAATTTGGTAAACTAATGGGTAAAGAAGTTAAGTTAACAGGACAAGAAGCAGATTCTGCTTTATTGGTAAACGTTAAACAAGGACACGAATTATTGGGTAAACCAAACGTAGCTTTGAATCAAGTGATTAAATGGACAGCTGAATGGGTTGGAAATAACCATAAACTTTTAGGAAAACCTACTCATTTTGAAGTAAGAGACGGAAAATACTAAGAATATTAATAAAAATGAACAATAAATTATCATCAGAATTACATGAGTTATTACATAGCGGTTTAGCCATTCCTGCAAATCCTACAGCATTAACTAAAACGCTTAGATTAGATGAAAGAAGGCAAAGAGCTTTATCAAGATATTATCTGGATGCAGGTTCCGGTGGTTTGGCAATAGGTGTACATACAAGTCAATTCGAAATTCGTGAAACAGGACTTTATCAACCGGTTTTGGAATTGGGCAAAGAAGAATTGGATTCCTTTTGTAATAAAAACAAGAAAACTATATTCAGAATTGCAGGCGTTTTAGGTAAAACTGAACAAGCAGTTAAAGAGGCACAAACTGCAGCTGATTTAGGATATCATGCGGTATTATTGAGTTTAGCAGCTTTGAAAAACAGTGCAAATAAAGATTTAATTGAACATTGCAAAGCTGTTGCGGAAGTGATTCCACTCATTGGATTTTATTTGCAACCTACAGTTGGAGGTCGTGTACTGGATACTGACTTTTGGCGAGAGTTTTCGCGTATAAAAAATGTAGTTGCTATAAAAATGGCTCCTTTTGACAGATATCATACTATTGATGTAATTCGTGGTGTAGCTGAATCCGGTAGAGCCGATGAAATTGCACTTTATACCGGTAATGACGATAATATTGTGGCCGATTTATTGACAGAATACAGTATTGCGGTAGGGAATGAAATTATTAAAAAACGAATTGTTGGAGGTTTACTGGGTCATTGGGCTGTATGGAATAAAAAAGCAGTAGAACTACTGGATAAAATTAAAAGATCTAAAGCTTCTGATTTTCCCGATTTATTAGCATTGGGAATTAAAATCACAGATGCTAATGCCGCTTTTTTTGATTCAAGAAATGGATTTAAAGGCTCCATTGCAGGTATTCATGAAGTTTTAATCCGACAAGGATTGTTAGAAGCAAACTATACAATTAATCCTAAAGAAATATTGAGTCCCGGTCAAAAAGAAGAAATAGACCGAGTGTATACAATATATCCTGAATTAAATGATGACACTTTTGTTGCAGAAAATTTAGATAGGTGGTTAAGCTAAAACAGTAAAATATTTCAGTTTTAAATATATGTACAAGTGTATATATAAATAAGTAAATAAATAATAAGAACACATAAACTATAAAGATGAATACTAAAAAACCTTGGCTGCTATTTGCCTTAATAACAACTATTTTTTGGGGTGTATGGGGCGCTTTTACCGGTGTACCTTCAGAAAATGGATTTCCTGATACACTCGTTTATTGTGTATGGGCACTAACAATGATTGCTCCTGCTATTTATGTTTTAAAACGTATTAATTGGAAATTACAAACGGATAAAAAATCTGTTTTAAATGGTTTAATTATTGGAATATTAGGTGCAGGAGGACAAATGATTCTTTTTTACGCAGTTACTATTGGTCCTACTTATTTAATTTTTCCAATAATTTCTCTATCACCGATAATTACCATAGTTCTTTCATTTTTATTTTTAAAAGAACGTACCGGTAAATTAGGAGCCATTGGGATAGTTCTGGCATTATTGGCATTACCTCTTTTTGAATATTCGGGCGGAGCTGAACAAACTGCAGGAGAAAATGGCGTTTTATGGTTTATACTTGCTATTCTTGTATTAGCCGCTTGGGGTATTCAAGCATATTTCATGAAATTTGCAAACCAAACTATGAATGCAGAAAGTATATTTTTTTATATGATGATCTCAGGAATTTTACTTATACCTGTAGCACTTTATATGACTGATTTTTCGCAAGAAATTAATTGGGGAGCAGATGGTCCGTATTTAGCTGCAGGAATACAAATTCTAAATGCTATAGGAGCATTGTGTTTGGTTTATGCATTTAGGTATGGTAAAGCGATGGTTGTTTCACCTATGACCAATGCCGGAGCTCCTCTTATTACTTCAATAATATCAATGCTAGTATTAGGTATTATGCCGGGAAATTATAAAATTGCCGGAATTGTTTTAGCTATAATTGCCGCTTTACTTTTAGCGATAGAGCCTGAAGATGTAGTAGTTGAAGAAAAAAATGTTGAATAAATATAATATACCATAAAAACATTTCAAATGATTAATGTCCGATTAATATTTTATGGATTTCATTTCAGTTACTAATATTGGTCTGACATCTAATATCTAACAGCAAAGCGGTCTAATATCTTTTTTATTTTTCGAGATAATTGTTTTAATGCGAGATCATAATATCCTTTATAACAGGTAATAGTGCATCGGCTATTCGATAAGAGCCCAGATCAGAAGGATGAACACCATCTACTGTACATTCATAATGATCATCTCCCAGAATAGTTGAACCGTCCAGAAAATAGATATTTTTATCACCTTTTGACTTTCTATGAGCACAGAACAAATGGTTCATTCATTTTAATTGACACACAATCAAATAGTACAGTTGGTACTGGATTCAAACAATAATTATACCATATGAATTTCAAAATTATTGTTTGAAAATTTGAATTATTTTTTATATGAACTATAAAATTTGAGCATAGCCTAGGTTACGGTTTAATTTTATTGTGAAGTAGAAAGGAAAAAGAAACGAATTTTGACGAGCATTTTGATGTTTATTTGATATTAGTTATGTAACGCGGGTTAAATATAATTTTTATTTTACCTTGAAAAATCACCTGCTTAGCGGGTGGTAATGTTCTTTTGGCTTTGCCTATTTTTTCAGACCTGTCAGGTTTTGATCCCAAAATCTCGGGACTGACAGGTCTTTGGGTCGGTTTATAATCTTGTTGCTCATTGCC
>CAYXAZ010000064.1:0-20382 GCA_964463085.1 uncultured Flavobacteriaceae bacterium
AAGAAAAAAGATTCAGTATCAAAATACAAGTGTTTCTTTTTGGGAGGAAACTTATGCTGGTTTGGGTAATAAAACTGAATACGTTCAATGTCTGCATTTTTTTTATTTAGTAAGTCTTTGTGATTTATTTTAAGGATTGCTAAATTTTTACGAACGTTATGATTATTACCAAAATCGCCGATATAAAGATTACCACTATTATCAGTGGTTAGGTCTTCCCAGTCATGATTTTTAGCATTGATAATTACTTCTTTTTTTAGTTGCCCTTTAGCAGAAAGACCATAAATTTTATTTGAATTACCACTATCATTGAGCATCCAAATTAGATCAGAATTTTTAACGGTTTGTGTTCCTGAAACCTCTTTAAGAAAATGAGGTAAATCAGCAATCACTTTTAACTGACCATAGTTTGAACAGCTACTTAAAAAAAGTAATAAAATGAATGGGTAAAACCTTTTCACTAACATTTTTAAACAAATTGATGATCTGAAAACTTATCTAACACATCATCAAAAACATCAAATACTCCTTTGGCGTCATCTGTAGTAACCATTTTCATTCGGTATTCTTTAAAATGGGAAATACCTTTAAAGTAATTGGTGTAATGTCTACGTGTTTCTACAATACCTAACCGTTCTCCTTTCCAGTCAATAGCCATTTGTAAATGTCTGCGTGCAGCTTCAACACGTTCAGCCATTGTTGGTAATGCTAAATGAGTTCCGGTTTTAAAATAATGTTTTACCTGTTTAAAGAACCAAGGATTGCCAATGGTAGCTCTTCCAATCATTGCACCATCCAATCCGAATGTGTCACGCATTTCCTTTGCCTTTTCAGGAGTGTCAACATCGCCATTTCCAAATACAGGAATATGCATACGTTGGTTGTTCTTAACGTCGGCAATAGGCGCCCAATCTGCTTCACCTTTATACATTTGAGCACGTGTACGACCATGTATGGCAATAGCTTTACAACCTACATCTTGTAACCTTTCGGCTACTTCTACGATCATAATAGAACTTTCATCCCAACCCAAACGTGTTTTTACAGTGATAGGTAAATTGGTATGCTTTGCCATAGCCTCCGTTAAGGAAACCATTAAGGGAATATCTTTTAAAATTCCCGCACCGGCACCTTTTGAAACTACTTTTTTTACAGGGCAGCCAAAATTGATATCAATAATATCAGGATTTGATTTTTCTACAATCTCAACCGAGCGAAGCATAGAGTCTAGATTTGCTCCAAAAATTTGAATACCAACAGGGCGTTCTTTTTCGTAAATATCTAATTTCATGGTACTTTTTGCCGCATCACGAATCAAGCCTTCACTGGAGATAAATTCAGTATACACAACATCAGCTCCTTGCTCTTTGCACAATGCTCTGAATGGAGGGTCACTTACATCTTCCATAGGCGCCAACAGCAATGGAAAATCAGGGAGTTCTATGTTGCCTATTTTTATCAAATCTTAATACGAAATTACACTTTTTATCATTAGTCATAAGAAGACCTCACAGGTTTTTAAAACCTGTGAGGTCTATTTTAAAATATTAATTTAACTAAAACGTCACCTCAAGCTCAATCGTTTCTTTATTTCTCAATATCTTGGCTTTAGTAGTCATTCCATTTTTAAATTTTGACAAGGCTTTCATATAACCCATCATATCTTTTATTTCATATTCACCTAACTGAATAACTACATCTCCTTTTTGTATACCTGCTTTTTGCGCAGGTTTATCTTCACTAACACCATCTATACGCATGCCTTTTCCGTCATACATATAATCAGGTACAACACCTAATGTTACTTTAAAACGTGGTGTATTATCACTTTCATTTTTTGTTTTCCGAAAAGGCATTTTACCATTATCATCAAGATCAGTAATAATATTAAAAATATAATTTGAAATGGTTTCCATACCGGCATAATTCAGCTTGTCAAAATCATCACTTGGTCTATGATAGTCTTCATGTTGCCCAGTAAAGAAATGTAGTACGGGCATATCATTTAAATAAAATGAAGTGTGGTCAGATGGTCCAACCCCAGATTCTTTTTTTATCAATTTGAATTTGTCATTATAAGCTTCAACTACTTGTTTAAAATATGGTGAAGTACCCACGCCATAAACGGCTAAAGCACTATCTTTTTTTAATCGACCTACCATATCCATATTCAACATATAATTTGCAGAATCTAAATTAATTGTAGCGTGTTTTACAAAGTAATTAGAACCCAATAAACCCATTTCTTCACCTGAAAAAGCCATTACTAAATAGTTGTTTCCTTTATTGGTGTCTTTTAATTTTTTAGCAAGATTTAATAGTACAGCAACACCACTGGCATTGTCATCTGCACCATTATGAATCAGTTTTTCTTTTCCTCTGTACAATGAGCCATCATCACCATGGCCCAAGTGATCAAAATGGGCTCCAATAATAATGGTATGCGCTGCATTATTATTGATATAACCCAACACATTTCTTCCGGTAATTACATTTTCACTAATAGTATCTGTATAATCTACTTTTCCGTGAGGATGTGTTTTTGGTTTGAAAGTAAAATCTTGAAAATATCCGCTAGTACCTTTTGGCACTAACCCCATTTCTTTAAAACGTTTTGCAATATAATCTGCTGCAGCTTTTTCACCTTTAGTTCCAGTAGATCTACCTTCTAATTTATCATCAGCTAAAAAAGCAACATCCTTTTGTATTTGAGTAGTAGATTGAGCTAGACTTTCAAAACTAAAAAGGAAACTAAAAAAAGTAAGAATTAATATTCGATTTATCATAATAGTATTATTTTTGAGCAAAATTAGGCAATAATTGCCATTTATTTTAGAAATTATTTTACAGATGAAATTTACAGCAAAATTTATTAGTTTTTTAGTATTACTTATTTTTATGGCATCGTGCAAAACACAACAAGCCGCAAAAACTACACAAGTTGAAACTCCTGTTACTAAAGTCGAAAATACAGTTGTAGCATCAGCTAATGATTCCTTGATCTTCCCAGAAGAGAAACATTTTAAATCGTTACGTCAAGTGACTTTTGGAGGTGATAATGCTGAAGCTTATTGGAGTTTTGACGATAAACAATTGGTGTTTCAGTCAAACAATAAAAAATGGAATGTCTCTTGTGATCAGATGTTTTTAATGAATGCAGATGAAACATTTAAGGGTAAAACTCCGCCTATGCTAAGCACAGGAAAAGGAAGAACTACTTGCGCTTACTTTTTACCGGATAATAAACATATCATATATGCATCCACACATTTAGGAGCAGACGAATGTCCTGAAACACCATTGCGTAAAGAAGGGAAATATATTTGGCCAATTTATGATACCTATGACATTTTTGTAGCCGATTTACAAGGCAATATTGTAAAACAATTGACCAATGAGAAAGGTTATGATGCCGAGCCGACAGTTTCCCCTAAAGGTGATAAAATAGTGTTTACTTCTACAAGAAGTGGCGATTTAGAATTATACACAATGAACCTTGACGGAAGTGATGTTAAGCAAATTACATTCGAATTAGGATATGACGGGGGCGCTTTCTTTTCACCTGACGGAACAAAAATAATTTTCCGTTCTTCAAGACCAAGAACTGAAGAAGAAATTAAGGAATATAAAGATCTATTAGCTGAAGGTTTGGTACAGCCAACCAATATGGAATTATACATTTGTAATGCAGATGGAAGTGATTTACGCCAACTAACGCATCTTGGAAATGCGAATTGGAGTCCGTTTTTTCATCCTTCAGGCAAGAAAATTTTATTTTCTTCAAACTTTGAAGCAGAAAGAGGTTTCCCCTTTAACTTATATTTGATTGATTTAGACGGAAAGAACCTTGAACGTGTTACTCATGGCGAGACCTTCGATGCATTTCCTGTATTTTCAAACGATGGTAAAAAATTGATTTTTTCTTCTAATAGAAATAATGGCGGCGGACATGATACGAATCTGTTTATTGCAGAATGGCAAGACTGAAAGGATTGACGTTCTGAAATAGAACAAGAAAGATTCGAATCTGTTTATTGCTGAGTGGCAAGATTAAATTAAATCTTCTAAAGTAAATGTCATTGCGAGCCTGCCTGTACGGTAGTCAGGGACGAAGAGTAGCCTGTGCTGAGCGTAGTCGAAGTATGGCAATCTGTTTCTTATAAAAGATAGATGTAAAACCATTATAGTAAAAAATGAACAAATCTTTTACTCAAGATAGAATTTTTAAAAACATTGACTATTCATCAAAACCATTAGATAAAGGCGAATACGACACCTGTACTTTTATCAATTGTAATTTTGCTGATTCAGACCTTTCAGCTATTACTTTTATAGAATGTGAGTTTGATACCTGTAATTTAAGCATGGCAAAAATGAATGGTGCTGCATTTAATGAGGTGAAATTTATAACCTGTAAACTATTAGGTGTTAATTTTAATAATTGTAATGACTTTGGCTTTGATGCCAATTTTGAAGACTGCCATTTAAATTTAGCCTCTTTTTATAAACTAAAATTAAAAGCCATAAAATTTAAAGATTGCAGTCTTCAAGAAGTAGATTTCATAGAAGCTGATTTGTCTGGCGTAGCATTTGAGAATTGTAACTTAGAAAGAGCTGTATTTGAAAATACAAACTTAGAAAAAACTGACTTTAGTGCTTCTTATAATTATTCAATTGATCCTGAAATGAACAACATCAGGAAAGCTAAATTTTCAGTAGATGGACTTAAAGGGTTGTTAGAAAAGTATAATATTGAAATCAAATAAATACAAAATTAACTTTATATTTAATCAGGGAGTAGTATTGTTAAATTCCAAATTTCAATGACCTTTATGTTAATTTGAAATTATTTGTCAATGTTTTGAAAATTGGATATTATTTGTGATTTGGTAATTGAATTGAGTATATGTTGCATTTATTACATGGAATTTTAAGGTAAACGTAATAAATTGACAGCATACCTTCAACAGATTAATTTATAACCATAACCTCGAACATTGATAATTTGAATATTACTATCTTGTTTTAATTTTTTACGAAGTTTAGTAATAAAGACATCCATACTTCTGGCATTGAAAAAATCATCATTCCCCCAAAGTTTGTTTAAAATCAATGACCGATCTAATACTTGGTTTTTATTTTTTAGTAAATGAAATAAAAGATGTGATTCGCGATGTGTAAGCTGTATTTTATCTTCATTTTTATATTGGAGTAGTTGTTTTGGGAAATCAAATTTATACTCGCCAAAAAGTAAAATTTCGGTTGTTTTTTGAAGCTTCGTTTTGTTTAGAAGATTATTAATTCTTACAATCAATTCTTCCATACTAAACGGTTTTTTTAAATAATCGTTTCCACCAATAGTAAACCCTTCAACCACATCTTGTGTTTGGGATTTGGCAGTTAAAAATATGATAGGAATCGTTTGATCTATGGATCTGATTTCTTTTGCCAGTGTAAAGCCATCTTTTTTAGGCATCATTACATCTAAAACTAATAATTCAGGTTTTTCAGATGTATAAACTTGGTACGCTTTTTTACCATTATCGCATAAAAGCACCTTGAAATTTCTAGTTTCTAAACTTTCTTTTATAATTTGACCTAAGGCAGACTCGTCTTCCGCTAAAAGAATTGTTGATTTAAGCATTAGGTAAGAATATTTTAAAAGTTGTTAGATGATTATTCAGGCTTAAATGAATAGTGCCACCATGTTTTTCTATAATTTTTTTGGTATAATACAAACCAATTCCAAACCCTTTTACGTCATGTGTATTTCCTTTTGGTACACGGTAAAATTTATCAAAAACCTTTTCTCTGTGATTTTTATCGATGCCATTGCCATTATCTACAATAGAAACTTCTAAATTATCCAACACAGAATTTATAATAACTTCTATTTGTTCGCCTCCATATTTAGCTGCGTTATCAATCAAGTTAGAGATAGCATTTTCAAAATGAAAAGCATCAATATTACTAATTTTAACATTTATATTAGATGAAAAAGATATTGCTTTTTCAGGTGTAATTAATTGATGCTTTTTTGTGATTTTTTCAATTAAATCAACAATATTGACAGGCTCTTTTTTTAATAATAAACTTTCGCTATCTAGTGTTGCAGTTTCTAATAACTTTTCGACCATTAGATTTAGTTTGTTTAACTGTACAGAAGAAATAGAGAGGTATTTTTTTGTTTTTTCTTTATCGTTTAAGGCATTAAAATTAGCGATAGCTTCAATGGCAGTTGACACGGTTGTAATGGGTGTTTTAAACTCGTGCGTTATATTACTTATGAGGTCATTTTTAATTTCTGCTAATTCTTTTTGTTGATTGATAATTTTAAGTAAATAGAATAAACTAGAGATTACAGCAATTGATAATAAAAGTGATAATAAAATACCTGTAAAACTTCGTTTAAAAGCTTCATAGGCAGGGTTGCTGTAATATAGTATAAGCTTTTCGCGAGGTTTTAAATAGGTAGATTTTGCTTCGCTGGTTAGAATTAACTTTGGTTGTAAGTCAATTTTATTAGTGTAAAAAAGTGTATCATTTTTTGTGTGCTTAAAATAGTAAGAAGCAGAAATACCTTTATTATTTAATTGGTTCTTTAAAATAGAGTCAATCTTTTTATGATCTAAAGAATCGTTTTGAATAGCAATAAAAATTGTTTGTAAGCCTTTAATTAACTTTAAACTATCGGTTGCTTTTTTTCCTTTAAAAACTTGCACTTCTTTAATCTTATTGCTGCTTTTAGTATTGATATGAAAACCGCTTTTACCATCTTTAGAAAATTGCGTGATCTGAGTGATTTTAGAATGCTTTTTTGGAACGGAATCTTTATAAAAACCTTCTTCTACATCTTTAACTATAGAATCTATAAAAACGGATTTCATCATTTTAAACTCTTCGTTATTATCGGTATTGATTTTGATAGTCGAAAAATCAGAAGTGAGAGAATCCTTTTTTTGAGGATTAAAAATTGATGTTAAAGTTTTGCTTTTTATCCATTTATTACCTAGAGAATCTTCAGACTCTACAATGGCAATAAAATTCTTTTTTGATAAGTCAGTATAATATAATTCGATGGCATTATCTAAACTAATCTGAATTTCATTTAAAACACGTTGCCTGTTTAACTCATAATTTTTATAATTCCAATACAATTGTACAGCAATAGTTGCCACAATAGTTGCCGTAATTAGGTATAAAATCCAATTATATTTTTTGGTGTTCACAGTTCAAATATAGGTAGTTATAATTGATAAAACTCACCACTTAACACTCGTTAACACTCATTAACTCAAAGTGTGGCTTTTCAGTTTCATATTTGTAGCATAGAAATTTAAAATCAAAATATTATGAAACGAGCATGCTAAAAAGTTTGTCACTCAAGGAAATGACTACTAGCGAACAGCATGTGACCAAATTAACAAATATTATAGACACATGAAAAAAGTAATTACATTATTATTAGCAACTTGTTTTTTATCAGGTTTTGCACAAAACTTTCAAGGCAAAGCAACATATAAAACACATAGAAAAGTAGATATAAGAATAGATAGTTCTTCAACTGCAGCAAACCCTGATATTCAGAAGCAATTAATGGCACAATTGCAAAAACAATTTCAAAAAACATACACGTTGAACTTCACAAAAATAGAATCAACGTTTAAACAAAACAAAGAGCTGTCTGCACCTCAACCACAAGCTATTGGTGGTGTTTCAATTCAAATACTTGGTAATGGTGGTGGTACTGATGTACTCTATAAAAATATAGCTGAAAAACGCTATACAAATAAAACAGAAATTAGCGGAAAACGGTTTTTAATTAAAGATAATTTAGAAGATTTTAAATGGGAAATGACTAGTGAGACTAAGAATATCGGTAATTATATATGTTATAAAGCTACCCATTCTAGAGAAGAAGAAAGAATTAGCTTCACTTCAGAAAATGGAAAAGAGAATGAAACCAAAGAAATGGTTACTGTTGAGACTATTGCCTGGTACACTCCTGATATTCCTGTGAGTAATGGTCCTCGAGGGCACTGGGGATTACCAGGGTTGATTCTAGAAATACAAGAAGGAAAAGAAACAATAGTCTGTACAGAAATTGTATTAAATCCAACAGAGAAGATCAACATTGAAGAACCAATTAAAGGGAAAATAGTTACTCAAGAAAAGTATGATAAAATTATGGATACGCATACTAAAGAAATGATGGAACGTTTTAAAAATAGAAGAAAGAGCAAAGACGGAGAATCTTTTAGTATAGAAATTCAAGGATAATTATGATACTTGTTTTAATTTACATACTAGTTTTCATAATAGCGAAATTCTAAAAAACAATCAATATTTTTTTGATGAAAAAACTACTTTTTGTAGTCATTTTTATGACTGCTTACATAACTACTGCCCAAATTACGCTTACTGGCATTGTAAAAGATAGTATTGGTAATCCGTTAGAAATGGCAAATATAATTGCAATCAATCAGCAAACCAAAAAGTTAGATTCGTATGGATTTTCAGATTCGCAAGGTCGTTATAAATTGAATCTACAGAAAAATGCATCGTATGCCATTAAAGTTAGTTATATAGGTATGAAAACTGCTGATATAACACTAGATACAAAAGAGATTGACATTACCAAAAATGTAAGTTTAAAAGAAGACGCTACCTTAGATGAGGTAAACCTCACTTATAAAATGCCGGTAACAATAAAGGGAGATACTATTGTTTATGATGCTGATTCTTTTACAAGCGGACGCGAAAAAAAACTAGGTGATGTATTACAAAAATTACCCGGTGTAGAAGTAAATGAAGATGGTGAAATTATGGTAGAAGGCAAAACATTAAATAAAGTAATGGTTGAAGGAAAAGATTTTTTTGATGGTGATTCAAAATTAGCAACTAAAAATATTCCTGCAAATGCCATTGATAAAGTTGAAATATTAAAAAACCATAGCGAAGTTGGTCAATTACGAAACGTTACTGATAATGAAGATAATATTGCAATTAATATCAAATTAAAGGAAGGGAAAAAGAATTTTTGGTTTGGCGACATAAAAGCAGGTAGCAGTGTTGCTATGGATGAATCGCGATATATAGTCAATCCGAAATTATTTTATTATAATCCTAAATATAGCTTAAATGTGATGGCTAATATTAATAACATTGGCGAAATTCCATTTACTTGGCGCGACTATTTTAAGTTTACAGGCGGATTTAGAAACCTTGGCGGTGGCGGGACAAGTATAAATTTATCTGATGATTTGAGCTTTTTAGTGATGCGAAATAATCAAGCTAAAGATATCAATGCAAAGTTTGGTGCGTTAAACTTTAGTTATTCACTTAAAAAAACATGGGATTTAAGCGGATTTGCCATTTATTCAGGTATGAAAACCGATATTGAACAAACGAGCGAGCGCAACTATATAAACACAAATTTAACAGAAACAACAAGTAGCCTAACACAGCAAAATAATAAGTTGGGGTTGGTAAAGTTGAGTACAAGTTACAAACCAAATGCTAATAATCATTTGGATTATGATATTTTCGGAAAAATTTCGAAACTAACGCAAGATCAGAATTTCTTTTCATCTGAGGCAGGAACAATTTTAGAGAATAAAACACAAACACCATTTTCTATCAATCAGAATTTGAATTATTACTATACACTGAGTGAGAATCACATTTTTGCTTTTGAAGCTCAATATCTTTGGCAGGATGAAGACCCATTTTACAATGCTAAATTAGAGCAATTATCTTTTGCGAATTCGTTGGCGCTTGATGTAAATCAAAATGTATTCGATGTTTCACAAAACAAACGTATAAAAACAAATAAACTAGATGCCAAGCTTGACTATTATTATGTACTAAACACTAAAAGTAATGTAAACATAACCTTAGGAACTACTTTAAGCAATCAAAAATTTAATTCTAATGTCTTTCAAATTTTAGATAATGGCACACAAAACCATATTACAAACCCATCAACATTGAATAACGTCGAATACGCATTTAATGACTTTTATGCGGGTTTACATTACAAGTTTGTTACCGGTATTTTTACATTTAATCAAGGGGCGACATTGCATAGCTATTCAGCAAAAAACACGCAATTAGGTAGCGAATTTATCAACAGTTTTGTAAAATTATTACCAGATGCTTTTATAAAAGCAAGTTTAAAAAAATCTGAAAGTTTGCGATTGGCGTATAATATGCAAGTAAGTTTTACAGATGTGAACAGAGTAGCCGAAGGTTTTGTGTTTAACAATTATAATAGCTTGTATGCTGGTAATCGAACGTTAGAAAATTCATTATCTCATAATATACAATTAAACTACTCTAATTTTAATATGTTTAATTACACAAATGTATATGCATTTATCAATTATAATAAAAGAATTGATGCCATTAAAGGGAATACAGAGCAGTTAGGAATCGATCAGATTTCTACATCTGTCAATTCTATTTTTCCTGATGAAAGTATTTCTGCAAATGCCGATTTTCAAAAGAGTTTTAGAAAATTTAAAGTAACAATAGGAGGAAATGTATCTTATGCCAAGTTGAATAATTTGTTTACATCACCTCAAACACAAGTTGTCGAAAACAGGATATCAAAATCGTTTACACAATCGTATAGAACAAAAGTAAGTTCAAACTTTAGAGATGCGCCAAATTTTGATATTGGCTATAATTTTATAATTAATGAGTACGATCAAGGCATTATACAAAACAGGTATTATACGCATAGCCCCTATTTAAATTTTGATGCTTATTTACTAAAAAACTTTATTTTCAATACAAAATTCACATATAATAATTATAGAACTGAAAATAGAACGATTAATAATTATAGTTTTTGGAATGTTAATTTAAGTTATCAAAAAAAGAATAGTAATTGGGAGTATAAAATGAGTGTAACCAATATTTTAGATACCAAATCCTTAAACCAAGATAATATAGTTGAGAATGTTTATAACAGTACTTCTTCGTATATCATACAGCCGAGGTTTGCTGTTTTTAGTATTATATATAATTTGTAGCAACCAGTTGTGTATTTTGATAAAATAACGTCTCCTGAAGCAGACATAAGATTATACAATATCTGTCAAAATGCACAACGGATTGTAGTATTAGCTTTATAAACCGAAAGTTTCTTTAACTTTAGTTACATAATCCAGTTTTTCCCAAGTAAACAGTTCTACTTCTTTTACAACCGTTCCAGAATACGGACTCTCAAATATTTTTGTAATTGTTTTAGATTCTTTACCCATATGTCCGTAAGCAGCAGTTTCTAAATAAATAGGGTTACGAAGTTTTAAACGTTCTTCAATAGCCGCAGGACGCATGTCAAAAATTTTGGCAACTTTTTCTGCTATTTCACCATCAGTTAGATCAATTTTGCTGGTATCATAAGTATCTACAAAAATAGAGGTTGGTTCTACAACGCCAATAGCATAACTTACTTGTACCAATATTTCGTCAGAAACTCCTGCAGCCACTAAATTTTTAGCAATATGACGTGAAGCATAAGCAGCACTTCTGTCAACTTTACTAGGATCTTTACCTGAAAAAGCACCACCGCCATGAGCGCCTTTACCACCATAGGTGTCAACTATTATTTTTCTTCCGGTTAAACCGGTATCACCATGAGGTCCGCCAATCACGAACTTTCCTGTAGGATTGATATGGTATTCAATATTATCATTAAATAGGGCTTGAATATTGTCTGGTAATTGTGTTTTTACTCTTGGCATTAAAATAGTAATGATATCTTTTTTAATTTGAGCTAGCATTCTGTTATCATCTGCGTCAAAATCATCATGTTGTGTAGAGACAACTATAGCATCAATACGTTGAGGTACATTATCATCATTATATTCAATGGTTACCTGACTTTTTGCGTCAGGACGTAGATATTTTATTTCATTGTTTTCTCTACGCAACTCAGCGAGAACTTGTAAAATTCTATGAGAAATATCCAATGCCAAAGGCATAAAATTTTTAGTTTCGTTGGTAGCATAACCAAACATCATTCCTTGGTCGCCGGCACCTTGTTCTTCTTTAGTTGCTCTATCAACACCTTGATTAATATCTTGAGATTGTTCATGAATTAAAGAAATAACACCACAAGAATCACCAGAAAACTGGTATTCGCCCTTGGTATAGCCAATATCATTAATTACTTTTCTAGCGATTTCTTGAACATCTAAATATGTTTTACTCTTTACTTCACCTGCAAGGATTACTTGCCCTGTGGTAACCATTGTTTCACAAGCTACTTTTGACTCAGGATCAAAAGCTAAAAAATTGTCTAATAAAGCATCACTAATTTGATCTGCTACTTTATCCGGATGTCCTTCAGAGACACTCTCTGAAGTAAATAAATATGCCATAATTGTATTTTAATTATAAAAAAGGATTGCAATTGCTAAGAGAGTATAATTACTGCTTTAGCATTTACGCTGAATTCATTTTCAGTATCTTTTAAAAATGAATTCAAATCTGGTAATAAATAAACCAGACCCTGAAATGTCCCGATAACTATCGGAACCAAGGTTTTGAGGTTGCAATCAGTTCAAATTTTTCCTCAAAAAATAATGAGCAAAGGTAGAAAAATAAAAATTATATATTCTATTAAGAAGCCTTAAATTTTTAAAAGCTATCTATTTCACAGGCTCTAAATAAGAATAATGAAATTAAACAGACTGATAATTGTAGGATGCTCAATAATTAAAAAATAAATTCTAAAAAGTTTGGTAGTTTGCTTTTAGTTTTACAATATTTGCATTGAACTTATCCTGATTTTTTGTCTTTAACCGAAAAAATCAGGATGAGTTCATTTACAAAGTTCAATGATTTATTGAAATGTTATCAAGAAAGGCAGAGGGATTAGACCCGTTGAAGCCTTAGCAACCCTTTATTCGTAAAGAAGGTGCTACATTCTACCTTTGTTATGTCCCGATAGCTATCGGGATCATTTCAGTACCTTTTAGATTCAATCTAAAAGTTAAAAAGGATAGATAACCGAACAAAATTACTTCATCAAGTAATTACTTTTTCTTATAACATTTTGATTTTAACTGATAAAAATAAAGTGTTAATAATAGTGAAAAGTGATTTACAACATATAAAAATTTTAGATTTCACCACTGAACAAGGAGCAAAGTTTCCATTGTTGTCATTGTCATACCAAATTTTCGGAAAACCATTAAACGAAGCCCCGGTTGTATTAATAAATCACGCTTTAACAGGGAATTCTAATGTTTGTGGTATTGATGGGTGGTGGAAAAGCTTAGTAGGTAAAGATAAATGTATTGACACAAATCAATATACAGTCTTAGCATTTAATATTCCCGGAAACGGTTTTGACAATGATAAAAGAAATCTAATAAATAATTATAAAGATTTTACTGCCAGAGATATTGCTAAAATTTTGGCTTTAGGGTTGCAAAAGCTTAAAATACAATCTCTTTTTGCTGTTATTGGAGGTTCAGTTGGCGGTGGAATTGCTTGGGAATTAGCAACCTTACACCCGAATCTTATTAAACATGTAATTCCGATTGCTTCAGATTGGAAGTCAACAGATTGGTTAATTGCCAATTGTTATTTGCAAGATTTAATATTAAACAATTCATCAAATCCGATTGCAGATGCTCGCGTTCATGCCATGTTGTGTTACAGAACACCAATATCATTTAAAACAAAGTTTGATAGAACTACAAATGAATATTTAGGTGTATTTAATATAGAAAGTTGGTTAAACCATCATGGTATAAAACTGAAAGAACGATTTCATCTATCAACCTATAAATTGATGAATCAACTCTTAAAAACCATTGATATCTCTAGAGGAAAAGAAAATTTTGAAGAGGCAGTATCAACCATACAATCACATATACATATTGTAGGTGTCAATTCAGATCTTTTTTTTACAGTAGATGAGAATAAAGATACTTATCATAAATTAAAAGAATTAAAAGTTAAGACGACTTATTATGAAATTCAATCCATTCACGGACATGATGCTTTTTTGATAGAATATGAACAATTAGAGGCGTTTTTGAATCCGATATTTAAGAGAAAAATCAAAAAAATAGCATAGCATTATGAGCACTAATAAATCATCTTTTGAAACACAGGCTATAAGAAGTCAAACAGAACGTTCACAGTTTTCAGAACATTCTACACCTTTATACCTGACATCAAGCTTTGTTTTTGACGATGCTGAAGATATGCGCGCTTCATTTTCTGAAGAAAAAGAGAAAAATTTATATAGCCGATTTTCAAACCCGAATACAACTGAGTTTGTCAATAAAATTGTGACAATGGAAGGTGCAGAAGCAGGTTATGCATTTGCTACTGGGATGGCAGCCGTGTTTTCTACTTTTGGAGCTTTGTTAAATGCAGGAGATCATATTGTTTCTTGTCGTTCAGTATTCGGTTCAACACATACATTGTTTACAAAATATTTACCCAAATGGAATATTGAAACAAGTTATTTTAAGGTAGATGAAGTAGATCAAATAGAGAACTTAATACAACCCAATACAAAAATTTTATATGCAGAAAGCCCAACAAATCCGGCAGTTGATATTCTAGATTTAGAATTGCTAGGTGCAATCGCAAAAAAACATAATTTGTTATTGGTGATAGATAATTGTTTTGCGACACCTTATTTGCAAAATCCAATTAAATATGGAGCTGATGTTGTTATACATTCTGCTACAAAATTAATAGACGGACAAGGAAGAGTGCTAGGAGGAGTTGCCGTTGGTAATGCAGATCTAATTAGAGAGATCTATTTATTTTCAAGAAATACCGGGCCTACAATGTCACCATTTAACGCATGGGTATTGTCTAAAAGCTTAGAAACATTAGCTATAAGAGTTGAAAGACATTGTGAAAACGCATTAAAAGTTGCAGAATTTTTAGAGGATCACAACAATGTGAATTGGGTAAAATATCCTTTTTTGAAAAGCCATCCTCAATATGAAGTAGCAAAAAAGCAAATGAAGTTAGGCGGAAACGTTGTCGCTTTTGAGATAAAAGGTGGTGTTGAAGCAGGTATAAGTTTTTTAAATGCTATAAAAATGTGTTCTTTGTCGGCTAATTTAGGCGATACGCGGACAATTGTTACACATCCGGCATCAACAACACATAGTAAATTAACAGAAACTGACCGTTTAGAAGTGAGTATAACTAACGGATTGGTAAGGGTTTCGGTAGGATTAGAAAATAGTAATGATATTTTAAAGGATTTAAAACAAGCGTTAGAAAGTAGATAATATTTTACTATTTTAGTAAAATTATGATCTCTAAGAAAACAAAATACGGAATTAAGGCATTGACTTATCTAGCAAGACAAGAAAATAATACGCCAGTTCAAATTGCAACTATTGCTAAAAGTGAGAACATTTCGCAAAAATTTTTAGAAAGTATATTATTAACACTTCGTAAAAATGGATTTTTAGGATCAAAAAAGGGTAAAGGAGGTGGTTATTACCTTTTAAAAGATCCTAAAGATATTAAAATGAGCTCCGTAATGAGGATATTGGAAGGCCCAATTGCGATGGTGCCTTGTGTGAGTTTAAATTTTTATGAAAAATGTGATGATTGTCCTGATGAAAAAACTTGTGCAGTCCATAATTTGATGATAGAAGTTAGAGATAGTTCACTACATATTTTTAATAATAAATCGTTGGCAGATTTAATCTAAATAATTCCTAGACGCTCTGCGTCGGGGTTTCCAGTTCACCTCTCTGAGCCTGTACCGAGCGAAGCCGAGGTAGAGAGGTCGTAATCGCATTTAGCGATTACGGGTGGGGTAAAATACATAATTTTGGTTTTTGACCTAAAAGATCAAAGCTTGTGCCCTCCCGATAGCTATCGGGATGCCTCGAGGATAGTTCGTTTCAAGAAATTATTTATTTTAACATATTTTTTTGATTTTTCTGTTTGGTCATGTAAATAAATAACATACATTTGCATACTAATCTAGTATTCCGATAGGATAGTAAGGATAATATATTTATTATGATAATCGACACCATACTAAATTCTAAATTTAGACGTAAAACAAAAGCTAAGTCAGAAGAAAAAGTCAAGCGTAGTCTTGTTAAGACCATAAGTTGGAGAATTATAGGAACACTTGATACTGTTTTAATATCATGGTTGATTACAGGTACTTTAACGATTGCTTTTACAATAGGAGCAATAGAATTAGTAACAAAAATGGTATTGTACTTTTTTCATGAAAGAATTTGGAATACTATAAAATGGGGAAAATAATGAATTTAATAACAGAGAAAATAGAAATTGATAAAGTAAATGAAGACTTAAGAGATAAATCTCCAATAGATATTATAAAATGGGCGCTTATAATGGCAAAAAAACCAATTCTTACAACCAACTTTGGTCCATATTCTGCTGCGATAATTCATGCGGTTACAACGGCTAGAGAGGACATTAATGTCGTTTGGTGCGATACAGGTTATAATACACCTGACACTTATAAGTTTGCGAATAGCATGATTGAATCTTTGCAACTGAATATTGATATTTATGTGCCAAAACAGACCACAGCATATAGAGATGTAATGTTGGGATTACCTCATGTAGATGACCCTAAACATAAAATTTTCACTAAACAAGTAAAACTAGAACCCTTTAAACGTGCAATGGCAGTACACAAACCAGATGTTTGGTTTACAAATTTACGTAAAGGGCAAACTGCCTTTAGAGATAGTATAGATATAGTATCTAAAAGTGCAGATGGAATTTTAAAGGTGAGTCCGTTTTATTATTATTCTGATACTGATTTAGATAAGTATTTAGAAGATAATAATTTACCAAATGAACTCAAGTATTTTGACCCAACCAAAGTACTAGAAAATAGAGAATGTGGATTACATATATAAGAAAATAGAGATGGAAAAAAATACGTCACATATAAATCCATTAGAAAATGAAGCTATTTACATCATTAGAGAAGTAGCAGCACAGTTTGAAAAACCTGTATTATTATTTTCTGGAGGAAAAGATTCAATTACGCTGGTAAGATTAGCTCAAAAAGCGTTTTATCCGGCAAAGATTCCGTTCCCTTTAATGCATATAGATACGGGGCATAACTTTCCTGAAACTATTGAATTTAGAGATCGATTGGTAAAAGAATTAGATTTAGAATTAATTGTAAGAAATGTTCAAGATTCGATTGATGAAGGTAAAGTAAAGGAAGAATCTGGTAAATATGCAAGTAGAAATGCCTTGCAAACTACAACCTTGTTAGATGCTATTGAGGAGTTTAAGTTCGATGCTTGTATTGGTGGTGCCAGACGTGATGAGGAAAAAGCGAGAGCAAAAGAGCGTATTTTTTCTGTTCGCGATGATTTTGGACAATGGGATGAAAAAAATCAACGCCCTGAATTGTTTGACATGTTGAATGGTCAGATAGAATTAGGGCAAAACGTTCGAGTATTTCCTATTTCTAACTGGACAGAGTTAGATGTTTGGTCGTATATAGAAAAAGAAGATATCGAAATTCCATCCATCTACTTTGCGCACAAAAGACAAATATTTTTAAGAGATGGATTAATTTGGTCTGTAAAGGATGGCATTGTATATAGAGACGAAAGTGAAGAGATCTTAGAAAAAGTAGTTCGGTTTAGAACTGTTGGAGATATGAGTTGTACAGCAGCTGTATTTTCTGAAGCGTCTGATGTCGCAACGGTTGTTAAAGAAATAAGAGTTTCAACAATTTCAGAACGTGGTGCACGTATTGATGATAAACGCTCAGAAGCAGCTATGGAAAAACGTAAACAACAAGGATACTTTTAGAAAGCTTCTTTCCTCCAAAAGGAATACGCTACTTAAAAATAATAATTATGAATGATTTAAAAGAAAGTATTAAAATAAAAGAAAGTACTAAAAAAGGGCATTATATTAACCTCCCTACCTCAAAGGATAAGGTTGAGATGGGGTTTCTAAAAATTGCAACCGCAGGAAGTGTAGATGATGGCAAAAGCACCTTAATAGGTAGAATTTTATATGATACCAAATCATTAACTACAGATAAGTTAGAAGCAATAGAAAAAACCAGTAAACAAAAAGGCTATGATTATTTAGATTTTTCGTTAGCAACGGATGGTTTGGTAGCAGAAAGAGAACAGGGTATTACTATAGACGTTGCACATATTTATTTCTCAACCGAAACAAAGAGCTATATCATAGCTGATACCCCGGGCCATATTGAATATACACGAAACATGGTTACAGGAGCATCAACTTCACAGGCAGCAATTATATTAATTGATGCCAGAAAAGGAGTAATTGAACAAACAAATCGCCATTTTTTCATCAATAATTTATTGAGAATAAAGGAAGTAATTGTGGCTATTAATAAAATGGATTTAGTTGATTTTTCTGAAGAAAAATACAATGCTATAAAAGCTGATTTTCAGAAATTAATGTCTAAAAGAGATTATCAAGATCAAAAAATTACATTTATTCCTGTTAGTGCATTAAAAGGTGATAACGTTGTAAATAAGTCTAATCATACACCTTGGTATCAAGGTCAGACATTATTAGAGCATCTAGAACTTATAGACAATCAGGATATTTATAATAGAGGCACGCCAAGATTCCCTATACAATATGTAATTCGCCCTAAAACAGATGAATTTCATGATTATAGAGGTTATGCAGGTAAAGTATATGGAGGAGAATTAAATGTTGGGGATGAAATTGTAGTATTACCATCTCAAACAAAATCAAAAATTAAAGAAATTTATTTTTATGATAAAAAATATCAAACTGCTTCAAGAAGATCATCGGTAACAATTACGCTGGAAGATAATATTAATGTATGTAGAGGTGATATGATTGTTAAGGTCAATGATTTGCCAACAATTAACAAACAGTTTACTGCTACAGTATCATGGATGGACTCTAAAAAATTATTCATAGGAGAAAAATATGTATTACAACATGGTGTCAATAAAGTATTAGCAAAAGTAGATATCATTCATCATATAATAAGTCCTGATTATTCAGGTATTAATCCTGATGTAAACGGTTTAGGAATTAATGATATTGCTTCTGTTACTTTTAAGTTAAACAAACCTATTTTCTATGACGTTTTTAAAAATCATAGAACAAATGGCTCTTTTATTTTAATTGATATCCAATCAAACAATACTGTAGGTGTAGGTTTTATCAACTAACACTAAAAAGAATCAATTCAAATTTTAGTTTATTGTAAAGAATATATAGGTAACCTGTTGTGCATTTTGAGTTAAAATAGTTTCCGAAATGTCAGTTCTAGTGATCCGCCAGAGGCGGATAGTATCGAGAACTAATTTAATAGCTAATCCCGAGGATTCGGGATTACTGATTTCAATCGTAAAATTCACTCGTCCCGAAGTTTCGGGAGACAGAATTTATCAAAATGCACAACGGATATAGGTAGTATTTAAATAAATACCCATTAATCCTATAGATATAAAAGGATAATAATTTAAATACAAAAAATTAATTTAGTTTAAATCAAAAAACTTTCTGCGACCCACATGAGAGTTCCTCCCTTTTTGGGAGGTTAGGAGGGGCTAATAATATGCAAAGTTTTAGAACAGAAATTGAGAATCCGGTTGTCGAAAATGACATCATAGAATTGGCAAATAAAATTGAGCTTTTTCATAAAGGGAAAATTGATGAAGAGAAATTCCGTAGCCTACGTTTAGCAAGAGGTGTTTATGGTCAACGTCAAGAAGGAGTACAGATGATTCGTATTAAATTACCTTACGGAAAAGTGTTGAGCAAACAATTACGACGTATAGCTGATGTTTCAGATGAATATTCAAGAGGACGGTTACACATTACAACACGGCAAGATATCCAAATACATCATGTAAGCTTAGATAGAACTCCTGAACTTTGGGCAGAGTTAGAAAAGGACGATGTTACTTTAAGAGAAGCTTGTGGTAATGTTGTTCGAAATGTAACTGCTTCAGAAACTGCAGGAATCGATGTCAATGAATCTTTTGATGTATCTCCTTATGCAGATGCTGTATTTCGTTTCTTTTTGCGAAATCCAATCTGTCAGGAAATGGGAAGAAAATTTAAAGTATCATTTTCGGCATCAGATGAAGATACGGGCTTATCATACATACATGATTTGGGGTTTATAGCTAAAATTGAAAATGAGGTACGAGGATTTAAAGTGATGTTGGCAGGCGGATTAGGTTCTCGACCAATACATGCAGAAGAGTTATATGATTTTTTACCTTCCGATAAAATTATCCCATTAATGGAAGGCGTTTTAAGAGTTTTTGATCGCTACGGAGAACGTAAAAGTAGAGCAAAAGCACGAATGAAATTCCTAGTTAAAGA
>CAYXAZ010000065.1:0-19593 GCA_964463085.1 uncultured Flavobacteriaceae bacterium
CAATGCAATTCGGGGTTTTAGTTACCTTGCTGGTATATTCGGGGTTTTAGTTACCTTTGTCAATGCAATTCGGGGTTTTAGTTACCTTGCTGGTATATTCGGGGTTTTAGTTACCAATCTTCGGGGTTTTAGTTACCAATCTTCGGGGTTTTAGTTACCAATCTTCGGGGTTTTAGTTACCAATCGTCTACTTATCCACAGGGTAAGCTATTGTTTATACTATTATTTAACCTTTTGGAAAAATCGCGTAACACTACTCTAACTATCTTTAACACATATATAACACTAAAAACCATAAATCCCAGTTCTGTGGATAACTTTTAGCATCCTATTGTTTTTAAATATTTTTAAGCTCGTTTCACTCGCTGTAAATTGAATTCTCTTCTGCTCATACTCGTTTTTTTAAAAAGTCGGTGCAAATAGCAGACTTTCCCAAGTTTAAGGGTTTTTAACTGTTTTTGAATCCATATCATACGTTAACGAAAAATCAACACTCGCTAAAATGCAAGGCGGTAAAGAAACCTTGCATTCACTCCCTTATAATTTATTTTACTCCTGACACGGCTCCAGAAAACAGTTAAAAACTACTTCTGAATAATCTATGTCAAAAAGAAAAAAGAGTCTTGGCAAAGTAAGTATGTCTCAGGGCAACAGAGAAGCCCGCTGACTAGTTAAAAGCATTTACATAGCGATTCGGACGCGGCTATAAATAAACTCCCTCACGAGGCCTAGAATGACTCTAAAAGCGATCAATTTATAAACAATTTCTGATTTAAGAATTTGGAGGGGAATAATATAAAGCCCTATTCAATTAAGAATAGGGCTTCGTGAAATTAATCACCTTTGACAGTCATCGCCATTCCTAGCTGTACTGCACTTATGATAATACTGAAATAAATCTAACTTCCAACACTTTTTTACAAACATCATCTTTGTAAAACTATTCTGGGGATTGTTAAGGGGTAAAACCCCTTAACTTAAAAATTGAGCGATAGCGAATTTCATTGGTGTTTCTTAGTTTTTAATTTAGCTGCGAAGCAGCTTCGATTTTTTTATAGATATTTTTTATTAGTTACTGATCTATATCTTTCACGAGAAACAGATTGTCCAGTTTTAGCGGAGTTTTTAAATTGCTTTAACGGAGCAGGTTTATTTTCCCATTCATAATCAACATTTTTTGAATTATGATTATTTTTTAAGTCTGTTGAGTCCATCCAGATTCCCCGTATTTGGTTAATATATTTTCTTGGTATATTTCTTCTTTTTTAATATCCATTTTTAATTGGGGCTTACTATTCCAAATAACTCTAGAATCATCTAGCCATTTGATGAGTTGAGATTGTCTATATTGACTTTCTTTAATTACACCATCAACGGTTACAGCATTATTTCGGTTTAGAGCTTCCACGATCTTATCTTTTCCTAGGTGGCATCCCGTATTTACTACGGATTTTGTCTTCATGTTGGTTAAGTTCTTTTAAAAATTTCAACAATCGACCTTTCATTTCCCAAGGCATTTTTTTTAAATTTAAATATTCTTGAGCTTCGTTTCTTTTTTTATTATTGTCGTCTAAGTATTCACCGACAGTTTGATTTTTGTTTTCGTTTTGGTTTGCTGCTTCCATAAAAAAACCCCATAGTTTTATTCATATAGCTCTATTTTTAAGAGGGGCTATACACCTTTAAACTATAGGGTTTATCTCCAAAAATCAAGGAAATAGTTACATATCCATATCCATTCCTTTATCATCTTTTTCGTGGTGAACCTCTCTTGATTCCTGTTCTTTTGCACGTCGTAATATTTCTCCAAGTTGTCCGTCAGGTAATTTTTCCATATCACTAATTTTATTTTGAGCAACTTCCCATTCTTGAGATCTTGCAGTTTCAGCTAATATATTTGTTTCTTCGTGAGTTTTTACTTGCTGTTGTTCGTTAGTAGCTAACGTGTTTTTACCCATAAGCTCCCTAGCTTCCTGAATAGTTTGCTCAAAATCAGATTGTTCTTTGTCTTGTTGTTGGCTATGACGTAGATTTTCGCTGTGATCGGCGTTTAGTGTTGGACTTGGGGCTTGTTCTTGATTTTGCTCATGCGTATTTAATTGATCGTGAGCTTGAATATCTTGGTTTTGAGTTATTTCTTGAGCTTGTTGAACTATATCTAATGGAATATCTGGTTTGTTTTCTAGATCATTAGGGTTGGTTAAATTTTCACTTGGATTTACAAGTTGACCTTGTTGAATATCTTCGTTTTTAGGCGCTGGTTCAGGCGCTTCTGATTTTCCAAAAAGTTTATCAAACATCGACATAGTAAAGCCCTCAATTGTGGGAAAGTTTTGAAAGTTTGGCAAAAAAAAACGCCTCTGACAAGTGCCAGAAGCGTATATTTTCTTAGTTAAAACAATCCTTTACGACTTGATTGAAAGGATTTGAAAGAGCTTTATGTGTTTGATTCGGATTCTGTTTCACCTTCCTTTTTCAATCGAATTGAAAGCCGACCATCTACAGGTACTGCGTCTAAAACAATATCAACGCCTCTACCATCTTCATGTTCCCAGCCTGCGCCAATGGTGCGATTGATATATTTCCCTTCTCCGATTTTTTTACTGGTGTAAGCAGAAAATATAGGTTTTTTATTTTTATTATCGTCAGACATTTTAATTCCTCTTTTTGGTTTTTTTAAGTGATACAAGGAAATAAAGTCAATGTAAATTGTTGATTTACAAATAATTAACCATTTTGTGTTAGGTTGTTATTTATGGATTATTTACAAGGAAAAGTGTTTTCTCTTTATGAGCCAGATTACAAATCATTGAATGGTTTATTTAAAAGGTCTTTCAATAATTATTTGAATGATGGGTTGAATGAACAGGAAGCGGAGCGCAAAGCATTAGATGAATGCTATTTAGTAACACCATTAGCTGAAGAGGGAAAAGCTTTTGCTTCTTGTCATTGGTGTGGAAATGAAATAATACAAGGGGAATCATTCGCAGCAGAGGCGGGGATTTATTTTCATTATGACACAAGAAAAAAAGAAGAATGTTGCTTCATGGTTTCTAAAAACGCTATGGAAGGAAAAGAAACAGAAACCGCAGGATCGTCGGGGACGGAATAAAGTATATTATTTCACCGTTCGACAACATAAGGAAGAGAGAGAAACTGTTTATAAGGTATTTTCGCGGGAATACTTACAAGCAGGACGAAGTGCGCTTGAACATTATGAGCAATATTTTAAAAATAATACGTCGTTTTATAATCCACAATATTACGAAGTCAAAGCGAAAACACTACCTGAACCTGATTTTGTTTTAATTAATCGTTATGATTTTGTTGGTTGTTTTTACAAATGGTACACGTTTAATGATGATACAAGCCCTATTGTTGAAATGGATGATATGGCGGAAATTATGGTTTATCTTGAGCGTATGGTAGAGCTTGAAGACATTATTACCCCGAGAGAACGTGCGCTTGCTAGCCGCTTTTTGATTGGATTGAAAGTGATAACGATGTTATATGAAAAAGAGGGATTAAACGAACAGGGTATTGAAGAAGCGTGCGATATTATGAGCAAAATAGTTAAACGTTATGATGATTTACATCTTTCTTATTAAAGCGAGTCTGTAATTTCAATTTTATCAATCCAGATTTTATCTTTTTCTTCAGTTTGGTATTTTGAATTATTTTGTTCAACAAAAAATGCAATTTGCCTTGATATAGCTTCAAATAATGGCAATAGGGTTTTGCCCTGTATTTTAACGGTGGTTCCTGCGTAATGAAGTACTATACCTTCTTTGGGTTTGAAATCAGTTCGGCGTAAATAGGAATAAGGTAAAACGGTTGCTTGATCGGGGAGTTTAAACGTTAAAGTACTGGCACTGTGGCTTGATCCGCGTTGAGTTAAAAAGGCTTCATGTTGTTCAAATTCGTCATTTTGTTTACTTGTATCAAATAACTTATCGAATGTGCTTTTTTCTGTTTTCTTTGTCATTTGTCCCAGCCTTTTTCTTTTTCATTAATAATTTCATATTCTTTTATTGTCATATTTTCGAGAGTAGGGGGGCTATAGCGGTCTAAGGTCTTTTCAATGCCATCCTTAACTAAATCTCCTAGTTTGTAATATTGCTCAGCAGCAGATTTTCCCCATTGACGAGCATTATCAATAATTTCCTGATAAGCAAAGTATTTTTTATTTCTTTCTTCTGGTGATTCATCTTTGACAAATTCCATACTAGAAAGCCGTTGTCCCGACTCCTGAACCGCTTCAAGTAAGTTTTCCTTGTCATCGGTAAAGATTTTTATTTCTTCGCGCCCACGGCTTGCAGATACATAAAATTGCTCAATGCTGGATGCACCAAACGAATCCGAGCTTTGAGCAATGAAAACAGAATCCACGGTTTTACCTTGTGAAGCATGGCTAGTAGTAACAAATCCATGTGATAAATTACCTCTTTCCGCATCAATGATATAACCCTCTTTGGTGCGGATGTCCCCATTACTGGTAAATCCATCAATTTCATATAATGCGCCGTTATTAAGTTTATTCTTGCCATTCTTTGTTAGGCTGTTTTCTGTTACTCGTATAACATCACCTTGAGCAAAATCTAAGATTTGTGATTGATAAATATTAAAACGATTGGCCTCTTCAAGGTTTAATTGACTTTGATTACCCGCTTTATCTTGAATCAATATATTATTTTCATCATCATGTCCCGTGACGGTGAATGAATCGCCTTTTGTTTTTCCGCTTGCATTTTGCACATATCGGATAATTAAACCTTCTTCATACTGAAAAGCGTCTTGTCTCTGGCTTTGTGTCCATGAGAGATTTTTATAGGCGTTGTATTCATGGTCATTTTCAGCAATTGCGCCTTGCTCTTTCATAATTTGGCGAATTTCATTAGTAACTAAATTGCCTTCAGCATGTGTTGGAGAAACGACCAGCGCGGTTTTCCCATCATTAATAGCCTGGACATATTCACGGGCAAGATTTAAATATCTTTCATCGGTGTTGATTTCCTGTATAGCGCCGCGCTTATCGAGTATTTCAAACCCCTCTTGGGTTTTACCCTCAGCAAGTTTTAAAACGGCTTCACGGTAATCCTGTGGCTTTTGTCGGCGTATATCTGAAATGGTAGCGGGTTCCATTCCAGCTTCTGTTTGTAATATTCTGAAAGCATCACCACGTTCAACACTATTATGTTGTCCGACATCACCCCCAAGAATGACACGGGCGTTTTGTTCTTCAGCAATATCGAATACTTTTTTCATTTGTGGCGTGGACAATAAACCAGCTTCATCAATCCAGATCACCTGATTTTCTACATTGTTTTGCAGCTTTTCATCAAGTAACAACCTTGCAACGGTATAGGAATTATCGAAACCTTCTTCTTTCAAAACGTCTGTGGCATCACTGGACGGGGCAAAGGTAAAAACGTCTTTTCCGTTTTGATTAATCCCGTTGACAGCTTCATTCATTAACGTGGTTTTACCTGTTCCTGCATATCCTTGAAGAGCGATAACTGAATCACGGCTTTCTAAGATATGTTCAATTGCTGCTTTTGCTTCCCCTTCAAAATGCCACATTTCCCCCGTGGCTTTGTTTACTTGCGGTTGAAGGTTGTAATCTGGATTTAAACGGCTTTCAGTATTGAAGCCATTCTTTACATAATCCACAATTTCTTTTTCTTCGTTTAACACCGTTTTGGTGGTTACGTGTGTTTTACCCTCTATTTCGCGTTTAATGAGTTCTTCGGAATCAAACGCGTTTTCAATATTATCAGGGGTTAAATCACCGAATGAATAGCGTAAAGCCTGTTCTTTGAGTTTTCTTTCAGAGACGACCGAAGACCTTTCAAAAACATGTTCTATTGCATGTTGTTTGGCTTGATCTAAGGTTATTGAATCTTGATTATTGTCGCTATCGAATGCCCCGTTAATGGTGTTTTTTTCTTCTTCTGTTAAACGGCTTTCCCATTCATGACGTAAATCGTCTTTTGTGGCATCTTCGTTTTTTTGTTCACGATTAAAACGGGCTAATTTGGCTTTAGTGTCATTATTGGTAATACCGTATTCATTAGCGGTTTGTTCAACCTGTAAAGTGCGGTTTGAAAATTTCTCAATAGTTTCCCGCTCAAGGTCGGCGATTTCCCAAAAGCGGCCTTTTCTTTCAATATCCAAACCCATATCAGATAAGGTATTGCTTAATTCACTGTGGAAATAAGCTTCGTAATAATTGCCATCTCGTTTGATATTGCGGAATTTACCCGCTTTCATTTTCTCTTCTTCTTCGTCGTAAGTAGCATTAAAAGCATATGCATGAATATGCAAATGGGGGTCTGGTTTCCCGTCAACAGGTCGGCTTGTGGTATGAATAAACTCACCCCACACCATATTTGAGGTGGTGCGGTTTTCGTTCAAGCCGTCTTTTCTCACGCGAGTTTCCATATCTTCTTCGATATGGCTCATGGTTTTTGTGACAGAATCCCGAAAGGCATCAAGTAGCCTATCGTCTTCTGTCATTTCATAAAGCACTGAAAGGGATTTAGGGGCGTTAAATGTAAAATCATATCCCGCAATTCGATTTTGCACATTGCGCGCTGTGAGTTTTTCACCTGTTTCAGGGTTTGCATTATCAGCTAAAGCATTAAATTGATCTTGGGTAATATCTCCTTCAAGCCCTAATTGTTTAGCTAAATGACCATGCCATTGACCAACAATTTCAACTTGGTTGGAACCGTCCTTCACATAGTAATCACCTTTGCTCAAACTATTCGAAAAATAGTCTTTTGCAGCAGACGAAGAACCTGATGGCGTAATACTAAGCATAAAGCGATTGTAGGCTAAAAAGTAAGTAAAAGATACATAGACCTCTGCCCTAAGCTGTGCTTAGGAGAAAAACCGCGAGTTTATGCGGCTTCCAGAGTGCGAAAAATTTTCGCAGAAGTCTATATTGTTTTATCGTTATAAAGAGATATTTATGTGTTCTTCTATTGTTGTTAGAAGTAGTAATCTTCAGGTTTTCTTTCATAAATTCGTTCAGATTCTTTTATCGAGAATGATTTTTTTATTACCCAATCTAGATCATTATGTCGCTCCCAAAGGTCTATTGATAGAAGTTCTATTTTTTGAGTTTTTCGCCAGTCTTCAAAATCCAGATCAAGGTCTTTTTCCATTAAGTGTGCGCCATATAATTTATATATGTCATTCGTAATTTTGGTGGATATATTGATATATGTTTTTATAAGAATAATTAAAACTTCGGGGTTTTTATTTTCGTTATAAGGGGGGAGAAAAGCGTTTATTGAAAATTTATCATTGAATACTCGTTCTGCAACGATTGAAACGTCAATTTCAGTCGTACCAATAATAGTACCTAGAATGCGGCCATTTGAATTATGTTTGTTGTTTGGCTTGCATTTTTTGATAATTAGAACCCCATAAGAATAATGGCCATTGTAATGAACGCTTTCTTTATTTCCGTCCACAACCAAGTAATGATCTTTTCTATCGTTATCTCGACAATAGCCATACATTTTTTTATTAAGGTGGATAAAACCGTAATCGGAAGGATCAATTATGTTATTAGGGGTTTTTATTGGGTCTGAATCCGATTCAAAATATTCAGTTACCATTCCAATATCATAGCCAAAATTAGATTTATTCCTTATGGTTGGTGTCATGAACCAGATAGGGTAAATTCTTTTCGCGCGTAACACAGGCATGTCAGGCTCCACCTCGAAAATCTCGTTAAGAATATGTTCAGTAGCATCATTGTGGATGGATAAGGAGATAACAGGAGAATCGTTTTCAGAGCTAAGTGATTTATACCATTTTTTGTTTTTTAGTATATTAGAGTGATGTTTATCATATTGCTCCTGCGTTTCCTTTATGTTCTTGAGGTATTCTGATTTATATGGTGATTGTTCAAAATCACGAGGGCTGCTTTTTTCTTTTGATATTTCTTCTTCTGTTGGGAATTTATGATGACCTACTCTTATTGTTTTTATTGTTAAATGACTTAAGTCAATTGATGATTGAATTTCCTCTAATGCTTTTAGATTCCACGTGGTAGCAGATTGTGATTTGGTGTGTTTATTATAGATAGTGGGAAGAAATATCAGTAATTCGTTTTCTGGTAAAAACATATCGGAGAAATTTCCATTTTTTTCTCTTAATAGCGGCGTGTAGGTGAGTTTATCGTTTCCTTCTAATAGCTCATTTATTATCTCTAATGCTTCCGCAAGCTTTTTATTTGAGGGGGAGTTTTTATTGGCAAGTACTCTCAATGATCTACTGTCAATTGTTCTATTTAATTTCCTTTCAATGTATTTTTCAAACGTAAGTGGACGGCCTTTTCCATATTTATTCATTAAATCACTAATGATTTTAGGAAGAATAAATTCATATTTTTTTTGATTCATTGTCTTTTTCCAGTTTTATCCTTGTATTTTTGGTTTTTATGTTTTTGCTGAATTTTATCGCCTTTTCAGCTTGTTATGGAAGTGCTTGAAAAATAAAAAGCACAATTATGCCTAATAAATGAAATTTTAAACATAAAAATGTCTAATAAAAACAATCACTTATGCTTGTTTATGCGAAATTAAGAGAATATACTTTTTAAAGTAAGGATTATTAAAAAGGGGCTAATAAATGAGTGTATGGGATTTAAATCAATCATTGTTGAATTTTGGAAACGGTAACTATTGGACGATTGAAGATAGTTTTGATGGTTTGCAATGTTTTGGGAAAACAGGGTCAGGGAAAACAAGTTCGGTAGGACGAAATTTGGCTTCAAGTATGTTGAATGCTGATTACGGCGGTTTGGTACTTTGTTTGAAATCAGATGAGGCGGGTAATTTCGAGAAATGGGCTGATGCTGAGGGTCGCGGTGACAGTATCTTCAGGATGTCCATTGATGAAGATTTATATTTTGATGTATTGGGTTATGAAACACAGAAGGAAGGAGGGACAGAAACCGAAAATCTCTTGAATCTTTTCATTACTATGATGGAGATTACCAACAATGGAAAGTTGTTTTCTGGTAACGATGCTTATTGGGGGTTATCGGTAAGGCAGTGTTTACGTAATGTTATAGATATTATTAAGGCAGCGAAAGAAAGCTTTTCTATTTTTGATATTTACAAATTTATCATTTCAGCCCCGCAATCTGCTAACGAACTACTGTCTGATGAATGGAAAAAAGAAAGCTTTTGCTTTGAGTGCATGAAGCTCGCTAATAACAACGCGGGAACAAGCACTGATCTAGAAATTGCAATGGTGTACTTCGGTAAAGAATTCCCCACGCTTTCAGAAAAAACTCGATCAATTGTTGTTTCATATATAACCACTACGGCAGATGCTTTTTTACGTGGTTCATTAAAAAAATACTTCGCAGAAAAAACCAATTGCCAACCCTCTTTATCGGAAGAGGGCGCAATTATTGTGCTTGATTTCCCCGTAGAAGGTTCAGGTGGAGAGTTAGGGCGTATCGGTCAATCTATTTATAAATATGCATGGCAAAAATCCATATTAAAGCGGGATTACGACAGAGGTAAAGGAAAAAGCAATCGACCTTGTTTTTTATGGGCAGATGAAAGCCAACGTTTTCTTAATTCTTCAGATGTTCAATTTACTCAAATTTCACGTAGTCAGGGTGTTGCAAACGTCTTTCTTTCTCAGAATGAAAGCGGCTATCACGCGGCTATTGGTGAAGGTAAAAGGAATGAAGTTAACGCATTACTGGGGAATTTATCAACCAAGATTTGGTGTGCAAACGATGATTTTTTAACCAATGAAGAAGCTGCAAAACGCCTAGGCCAACGGTGGATGAAAATTTCCAGTATGAGCACAAGTGTTAATAAAGGCGCTGAACCAGCAGCAGGAAACGCAGGCGTATCTGTTTCGGAGCAATTGCGGTATTTGGTTGAACCAAGGGAATTTACTGAGTTAAGAACTGGAGGTGAAGTGAATGATTATATGTGTGACGTAATAGTTTTTAAGAGTGGGAAAAAGTTTGATGAAAAGGGAAATAATTTTATTAAAACAGCGTTTCAACAACATTTTTAAAGAGAGGTGTAGAAAATGAGTGGATTAGATAATTTAAGAAATAGCGGTAATCCTGATGCTATAAAATTAGCGGATAATATTACATTTGCAGTTAGTGCCTTGTCCTATTTGGCAGTTATTCCATTGGTGTTTTTTAGACATACATTTGGGGCTAGAGCACTAAAGAAAAGACATTTGATATTTGGTTTTCTATTGTTGTCCTTTGGTGCTGGCCTCGCTCAATCAACTTTATTAAGTGTGCTTGCTTTTGCCTATTTAGGTATGGGGATATTTCATCATAAAGAAATTATTGAACGGCGGAAAGCAGGTAATCCTCATAAAATTCCTCATACGCAGTTAGGGATTGATTGGGGCGTTTGGTATTTATTACCTGGTGTTGCAAAACATCACTGGTTATTAGGCATGTTTTATCAGCCAGCTTTGCTGGTTGGAAGCGGTTATTTACTTACTTTTTATGATCCAGCTTTTGGATTGTTGTTAATGGTTCAGGGTTTTACATTTATTGCTATTTATTTTGCTGACATGAAAGCAGCGAAAGAAAGACAAATGGATAATGAAGACGCGATTATTGAAGCTGGATATGCTGCTGAAGAGATGGTTGCACAGCATGAAGTAGATATTGAGCGAGATAGTTTTGTCAGTGGTTCTTCTTCCGCTGCGGTTTCGGGTATTGAAGTTGATTCAGTTAAACAATCCACTTCTTCGGCGATTAAGCGAGATTCAGTGAAAAAGGCTGACACAGTAGTTACTGAGACAGCTTAATAAATGGGGGTCGATATGTTTTCAGAGTTAAGGGATTTATCTGACGATGATCTTAAAGAATATTATAGACAGGCTGAAGCCCTTATTACCGAACGTGAACAAGAAAGAAAGAAAAAAGCAATTGCTAAAATAAGGGATATTGCAGAAGGCGCAGGTTTGAAGGTTGATGTTACAGAAAGAGGTAACGTTAAAACAAAAAACCCGCCAAAATATCGCAATCCAGACAAGTTAAGCCAAACATGGACAGGTATTGGAGTTAAGCCAAAATGGTTTATTGGAGCGTTGGAGAGTGGAAAAACCGAAAATGATCTTTTAATTATTAATCAAAAAAGTATTCCGTAATGATCAAGTATGGTGAATTTCTCGGAAAAGTTGAAATCAATGGTATTGGTTTAAAGGTCTTTTCAAATGGGGATTGTCATCATGTTGGCGAGGAAATACAACTTGATTATGACGGTAATTTTTTGGGTTTAAGTCATCAATGTGTTGCACTGGTTAGGCGGTATCTTTTCCAGAAAACGGGAAAGAATACCGCCGATATTTTCCACGCAGATGCAAAGGACTGGTTTGCTAATCGGGAAAAATTAAATCTAGAGGAGGTGGACATATACGGGGTAAAAACAGGGGATATTCTCACGTTTACAGGTGGAACATGGGGACATATTGCTTTGATTATTAATGTCGAACCAAACTGTTTTTATATCGCTCAACAGAATTTTTACAATAATCATAAAGATTTGGGGTTGCAAATTAGTATTTCGTCTCTGTTGAATGGAGAAATGTTTGAAAGTGCTGCGGGGGAGCAATTTCAGTTTCAAGCGGTTTTACGTTGTAGAGATTATGTTTATTAAGTTGGGGGGATAATAATAAAAATGGGTTGTTATCTAGTTTAGCACGGCTTTGTTAGTCGTGCTTTTTTTATTCAGAATGAGGTTATATTAAAATTATTGTGGGCGAAGATCAAAGCTTTGTAAGTAGCATCGGGGAAGTTAAAAATAAAAATGATATTCTAATTGGTTGGAAGAATCGCGAGAAACAACAAGCAGGTTTTACCAGTAAAATATCAACCACTCAAAAAGGAGAAGCAGCAAAGGCGATTTATACCGACGGTCTGGGGCATTCTGCGACCGTAGCAGCAACAGGACGGGGGAAGACGGTAATGCTTATTAGTCGGCTTCTTCGTTGCCCTCAATCGTCCATTATTATTGATATAAAGGGTGAGCTGTACAATGTAACAAACCGTTACAGGCGTGAAAAAATGGGGCATGAAATTATATTGTATGACCCTACCCACGCCATACATGGGAATGTTGAACGGGCTAGCTTTAACCCCTTAGATATATTTGATGTAGTTGGCGGGGATATTGAAGATTTTGCAGGCGATATATTAAGTATTATATTTGACCCCTCAAATCGGAGCAAAAGAGACCCCTATTGGGATAATAGCGGGGAAAATTATGCAAGAGGTTTATTGATTGATGTTTTAGCAAGGGAGAGGAAAGAAAATTGTAATTTAGTGACATTGTGGGAACGTGTTTACGGTGAATTAAACGATATAGCAATAATTACAGATAAAGCCGTTAATGAAAAAGTGAATAGACCTATTTTTAAACGGGTGGTAAGCCTCCTTGGTAATTTTCTAGAATTACCAGATATAACCAGAGGCGGTGTAAAAAGTACAGGGCAACAGCATTTCAATTGGCTTTCATCTGAATTGGTCGCCAAAAGTTTGAGAAATACCAGTTTTGATCTTAAAGCGATATATAACGGTAAACCTTTCACTATGTATATTGTTGTTCCACCCTATAAACTGCATAAGCTTTTACCCCTAATTAGGTTATTACTTCATGTATTAACGTTGATGTTATTTCAGCGACCACAGGCAAGAAACAACCCTGTACGCTTAATTGTTGATGAAGCGGGGGTAATCGACAGGTTAGACATATTACAAAGCCTCACAGCGTTGGGGCGTGGTTATTCGCTGTATGTTGACTTGATCTTTCAGGATATAAGCCAATTAAAAGAGGCATACGAAAAAGGTTGGAAAACCTTGCTAGGAAATTGCCGTTATCAACATTATTTTGGTTTTAATTCTTATGAAGACGCTGAAACCATTGGGAAGCGAACGGGTTTTAGTGCTGATTATTTACTTGAGATGAATAAAGACCGTGATCTAATGTTGTTTGTTGAAAATGGTATTGGCGAAATAGTCCGCAAGGTAAATTATTTGCGTGATACTAAAGAGTTTGAAGGTCGGTTTGATTCTAATCCATTCTACATGTAGTAAATCACAATTTATTTCTATTTTGGTGATATTATAAATTGTGCGGTCGTATTTTGAGCAAAACAATTAAGCGGTGTCTGAAATTTGATCGATTATTTGTGCGGTATTAAGTTTAAACCGAGATTTGTCATTTATATTTTTCCAAGTTTATCTTCTAACTTTATTAAAAATAAATTTCGTTGTTAATATATTACTATATTGCTTGCCGTACTATTGACTGTGTATTAATGCTTGCTATCAAGCAAACACTCCTATAGCTACCACAAATTGGGACTGGTATTATATAAGAGTGTTTAGTAGTTTTATAAAAGATAACAATTAATGGTTGAGTGTGAAGTATATATGGCAAAAAAAATTAGGACATTGAGTTTTTTTTCGGGATGTGGGGGGCTAGATCTTGGTTTCCATAATGCTGGGTTTGAAATACTATATTCGAGTGATATTGAACGACAATTTTGTGAAACTATAGAGTCAAATAAGGGGTTGTTTTTTTCAAAAAAATTAAATATTGAATGTGGTGATATACGAGAAATTGATCCTAATAAACTTCCTGATGACATAGATTTTATTATCGGTGGACCTCCATGCCAAACATTTTCAGCTTCAGGAAGAAGAGCAGGTGGGGCAGCTGGCCAACAAGACAAACGGGGTACGTTATTTCAAGCATATGGTAAAATAATTAGTGCAAAAAAACCTCTTGGATTTTTATTTGAAAATGTTCGAGGTATTTTGGGATCAAATAAAGGTAAAGACTGGGAGGATATAAAGGGATACTTTTTGGATTTGGGGTATAGGCTCGATTACCGCGTTCTTGATGCTTGTGATTATGGTATAGCACAGCATAGAGAAAGATTAATTCTTGTTGGGCACAAAATGGATATAGATTATAAATTTCCTAAACCTACTTTTGGGCCTGATTCTAAAAATTGTGAACCACATATAACAGCTAAAGAAGCTTTGAAATATGTAAAACATGATGAAAATCTAAGTGATTTAGAGTGTAAAGGAGGGAAGTATTCCCATCTATTACAAGAAGTCCCTTATGGTGGAAACTATCTATTTTTTACTGAAAAACGTGGATATCCTGATCCTGTTTTTGCGTATCGATCAAGATTTTCAGATTTTTTATACAAAGCTGATCCTAATGCACCTACAAAGACGATAATAGCAAGCCCAGGAAAATATACAGGGCCATTGCACTGGAAGAATAGATATTTTTCAATTGCTGAATATAAGCGATTACAAGGTTTTCCTGATGATTTTATTGTAACAGGTAATAGGAGTGTAAGAATTAAACAAATTGGTAATTCTGTTAGTCCAAAAATTGCTGAAATGTTGGCTATTTCTGTGAAAAAACAATTATTTGAAATGAAACCACATCGTAATATAGACTTTATTGATAGTAATTTTTTATTATCATTTGATAAAAGGAAAGGAAAAAAGGCACAAGCCACTAGAAAAAAGCATCTTTCTATTGAAAAAATGAGGGATCCAAAATCTAGAAAATTCAATGCTACTGCTTATAAAGCTGAAATATTCCCTCACTCATTCTTGAAAAGTATAAATAATGTCGAGCTTAAAATAGAGTCAGATAAAAAATTAAAGCTAATTGTACGATCCGATAATTCAAAAAAACTTTTTTCGAAAATGACTTTGCTTATAGGGAAATCGATGCAATCAACTCCTTTGTTACCAGATTTTGAATATCAGGTAGAAGTGATTCTTTATGGTATAAATGACCATAGCATACAGACTATGTGGAATGCTATCGATGACTGGGTTATTAGAAGTAGTAACTATCACTCATTATTTGAAATATACGGACATTTCACTGAGCCACACCCAGATTTTTACATTAATGATTTTCAGTGTTATTCCAATCATCCTATATGTAAATTCGCTTCGTTTGCCTCTAATTTTTCTAATTGTTCAAAAGTTGTAAACCGGGAGCATTTAACAAAACTTTTTTCCTCGGAGTTTGGCATAGGAGATTTTATACAATTAGTTGAATATTTAAGAAATTTTAGATTTGATATTCGATGCAAAGAAATAAATATAGCGATGGATGACAATAGTTATATAATTGCATATCCCTTTACTCTACCAAATAGAAAACAAATGAATTTTATGATTAAGACGGCATAAAAATATTAATATATATGATTAATGAGATAATTTTTCTTTTATTTCATTCCAAACTTTTATTTGTTCAATAGTAACAACGTTAGATTGAGCTAAATTTTCGGAGTATTTACGCAAAAATTCGACTGGAGATGTACACATTCTAAGATAATATGAAATAGTTCTAGTAACTCCGTTTACAATAATCTGACAGCCATGGTTATGATATGTATTTTCTATGATTTTTATTACTTTTTGATCATACACATTACATTCACTGTGGGTTGTTAAAATATAATATCGCTTAACTTTAGATGTTAATATTTTTTCTTGTGCATCTAAAACGATCCTCACATCAATTTTTATATTATGTTTTACTTCAATTGCCTCTATAACATCATTTTCATCTTCAAGCTCTATATCTCCTATAGCCCCTGTTCTTTTGTCAGCGGAATTGTGATGATCCATTGGCTTAAGTGTTAGTTCTTTATAGCTGCTCACTTCATTAGAAATTAATTGGTATATTGTATAAATAGCGATTACAGGTAAGTGGGAAGATTTTTCTGTTGAAAAGTGTGTAATGAGGGCATCAATAACATCCTTAATTAAAATCTCATTACCATATTGATCTTTTGCTAATGTTTTTAACATAACTCCTTTTGCCTTTAAAAAAGCAATTTCTTTTCTAAAAAAATAGGAGATGATAAGATGTGCCTTATCCCTATTTGAATTAGCAAAATCCAACGTATTGAGAAAAGGCTCTTTTATATAGCTGATATTTTCTGGATATTCTAAATTATATGGATAAGGTCTTTCATATGTTCGAGTTTGCCATCCTGAATTTGCAACTCTAAAATTCCGGTTATCATCTTTCATCCATTCAACTAAAATCTTTTCACTAATTGAACGGCCAGAGAACCATAAATCATTATTGTCTGGGGTTTTCATTCCCTTTTTAGGTTCACGATGGTATCTTGGGTCTACTTTGTTATTAATTGCGGTACAAACTAAGCATGTTAAAATGTTGGAATATCCAGAACTAGCCTTTTCAATATTATCGAAGATATTATCTAAATTTCCCATAACCTTAAGTGGTAAATCTATTTTTTTATTGCTTTTGGCATACTGATAACATTCGTTAAACTTTTTGATGATAGGCAATTTATCTTTAACGCTAATACTCATATATTTAACCTGTTTTAATTTTATGTGTTTCGCAATTTAATATACGAAGATTTTTTTAAAAGTCAGTTATACCATTGCTTTATGCTGATAAATACCACTTATCTAGATAATTTTGATTTGGCTAAAATATCTGCGGTACTTAGTGAATAGTTTTGTTTTGGTATAGAATTTCAAATGTTACACTATACCCAATAGTGTAACATTCTAGACAGAACACCCCGCAAACGTCCCTCCTGCCCTATTCTCACCAAATCCCTTTATAGATAGTCTTTTCGTGGTTTCAGGGACAAAAACGGCTTTTATTTGTTATTGCGTAATCTGCACAAACCCGTTACTTTACTCCTAAGAGTAATGTAACATTTGGGTTTTTATGAGCGATTTATATACAGTCAACGGACAGAGAAAATATCTCAATCAAACCGAGCGAGATGCATTTTTAAGCGCTGCGAAAACCTTCCCTGAAAATGTGGAATCATTTTGTAATTTGTTGGCCGTGTCAGGTTGTCGGATTTCCGAAGCCTTGGAACTCATACCGAACCGTATCGACCAGAAAGAATCATTGTTCGTATTTGAGACACTCAAAAAGCGGAAGAAAGGCATTTACCGAGCCGTTCCCGCCTCCCCTACTGTTCTCACCATGTTGGTTCAAGTTCATAAACTCCGCAGCAATCGCAACAAAACAAAACCACTTTGGAGTTGGTCACGTCAGCACGCTTGGCGGTTGGTCAAAGCCGTGATGGAAAAAGCAGGCATCGAGGGCGCACAGGCAACCGCAAAAGGATTGCGGCACTCGTACGGCGTTCTAGCCATTCAAAAAGGTATTCCCCTAAACGTGCTGCAAAAATGGCTTGGTCATGCGGATATTAAAACGACCGCTATTTATGCCGAGGCAGTCGGCGCTGAAGAAAAAGAGCTTGCCGCTAGAATGTGGCAATAACATGTTAATGCGTTAACATGTTACCTTATTAACACATTAGCGTATTAACCTGTTAATATATCAACAGGTTAACGCATTAACATTTTAACATATCAACATGTTAATGTATTAACACATTGATGCATTAACGTAATGAGGGGCTAAGGTCATGATTTTATTGGTAGGTGGAGAAAAGGGCGGAACAGGAAAAAGCATGATTTCGTGTAATCTTGCTGCATGTTTAGCTCATATGGGGCGGGATGTCATGTTGATTGATGCTGACCCGCAAGCAACTGCGACAAAATGGGTAAACAGACGAAATAAAATTCATCCAGAAAAACCTAAAATAAATTCTACTCAGAAAACTGGTGATGTATTTGAGGCAATCAGAGACCTTGCAACACGATATGACGAAGTCATTATTGATGCAGGCGGTAGAGACTCAGAAGAGCTAAGAACGGCGCTTGTTACTTCTCATAAGCTATTAACTCCACTTTTTCCAGCTCAAGACAACATTGAGACTATGGAAAATATGTCTAGTTTAGTTAGACAGGCGAAAGCTTTAAATCGAAATTTAGAGGCTTTTGTTCTTATGAATAGGGTTAACACTAACCCTCAAGTAAGTACCGCTATTGATGCTATTAAATTTTTACAGGAAAGACAGGACGTTTTCACTGTTTTAAATAAGAATAAAATAAGTGATTACAAGGTTTTTCAAGATGCTAATGCAGAAGGGTTATCTGTTATTGAAACAAATCATAGTAAAGCAAAAGCACAAATTCAGTTACTAGGTGAGCTATTTTATTCAGAAGTAACGGCAAAACAGGAGGAACCAATACATGGTTAAACATACGAATTTTAGTTTTGACGATTCTTTGCCAGATGTAGAAAAGTCTCAAGTAGAGAATTTCAAAAAGGGGACTACTGATACGACTGTCAGACCAATAAAAAAAGAGGTAAAAGAAAAAGTGGATCGTTCAGTAAAAGGATTGAGAATTAAAAAAGACCTTCAAAAAGCCTTTGATAAATTAGCTTTTAATGAAAAACAATCAGGTGGGAAAACTGGCCCTGAATTGGCTGATGAAGCAATAGAACTTTTATTAAAAGAATATAATCAATAGGTTAACATATTAACGTGTTAACGTGTTAACGTGTTAACGTGTTAATATTAAAGGGTTTCAACCTTTTTCTTACAGAAGTTTACAAAAGCTCCATCGGGGCTTTTTAACTCTGGTTCTCCTGAATTATGCCACCATTGAAGCCATTCATTTTCCAAGCTATAAACATCTAAACCAGCAGAGCGAACTACTTTTTTAGCATTTTCTATTGTTTGGGGTTTTATAAAAAGCTGCTTTTTTGATGGGGTAATAACTTCAACTTTATTCTTTGAATAGAATGTAACAAGGTCATTTTCATTAATTTCTATCGAATAATCGGGCAAATGATTGTGTTTTTCTATGTCTTTCATCATTTGCTTAAAGCGTTTCATAGGACTTTGAGACCCAGATTTTTTCAAAAGTAATTTTAAAGATATCGACCAGCTTTTTTGGTTGCCACAATGTTTTCTAGCTAGTTCGTAAACTCTACGTTCTAAGGGTTTTCTTAACTGGAAGTATTCAGGATGTAGTGTTAGTACTTCTTTTGATCTTATAGCATTAAAAACCCAATCTGATAATTTAATGTCACACCATAGTAAGCGACCATCTAATCCATTTTTTCTTTTAATTGAACTGGCATCTATTAAACCAAAATTATCTTCTTGCTCTTCGTCACCAGTTACTATGTTTGTTTTAATACGCGTGCCTGCAAGGCGATCTATGGCTTCTGTTAGCGCTTTGTAGTCTTTACCAGAAGTACCTCTATTTATAAATTTAAGAAGTTCATGGCTGTTTATTCGTATTCTATTAGAAACTTTTTCACCTTTTTTTATTGAATGAAGTAACTGTGATATTGCGTATATTAAAATATCTTTATCATAGATGGTTGCCAAACCCTTCACACTTGGAGTGATTTCAATCCAGTTTCCATTGTGTTCATACCTTCGAACTTTCGTTTCAGGTTTTTTTGATAATGAGTAAAAAGGGTGTTCCATTTCAGGCATGATGTCTTTTAAAACAGCATCAGCAACATCACAAATAAATAAGTCTTTTTGTGGGTGGCGATCTGGAAGTAAATGATCTATTTTTTTATCTTCAGACATAGTATATTTTCGGGGTTTTAGTTACCTTGCTGGTATATTCGGGTTTTTAGTTACCTTTGTCAA
>CAYXAZ010000066.1:0-19136 GCA_964463085.1 uncultured Flavobacteriaceae bacterium
TACTAAAGAACAAAAATTACAGGCTTTTTCTCGTTTATTAGATATTATGGACGAATTACGTGAAAAATGTCCTTGGGATAAAAAACAAACATTCCAATCTTTACGTCATCTTACCATTGAAGAAACTTACGAATTAGGGGACGCCATTTTAGACAATGACTTACCCGAAATAAAAAAAGAATTAGGCGATCTACTATTACATATTATTTTTTATGCCAAAATAGGTTCTGAAACCAATGCTTTTGATATAGTTGATGTAGCTGACAGTATTTCTGAAAAATTAATTCATAGACATCCACATATTTATGGAGATATTACTGTTAAAGATGAAGAAGAAGTTAAGAAAAATTGGGAAAAATTAAAATTGAAAGAGGGTAAAAAATCTGTACTAGAAGGTGTACCAAAAAGCTTACCGGCTATGGTAAAAGCAAATAGAATTCAAGATAAAGTGGCTGGTGTTGGATTTGATTGGGAAGAACCTCATCAGGTTTTTGATAAGGTAAAAGAAGAGCTTTTCGAGTTATCATCAGAAATTGAAAAAGGAAATAAAGAAAATATAGAAAGTGAATTTGGAGATGTTCTATTTTCATTAATTAACTATGCTCGTTTTATAGATGTTGATCCCGAAAATGCATTAGAAAGAACCAATAAAAAGTTTATCAAACGTTTTCAGTTTTTAGAAGAATCCGTCAAAAAAGAAGGAAAACAACTTTCTGATATGACCCTTGGTGAAATGGATGTACATTGGGAAAAGTCGAAAACCTTTTTCAAATGACGCTAAGCGTCATGCTGAATTCATATCAGCATCTCTTCACAAATATAATAACTAGCCGTTTAGACATCTTGTAGCTATCAATCAGCCCCGATAGTTATCGGGAGAAATATAACGAAGTAATGGATGTCACATGAAAACATATTATAAGACTCTTCGCATTGACCTGAATGACAATTATTCCTTAAATTAGCGTAAAATAATTTCATCATGAAATCACATCTTCCAAAACTTTTGGTTGTTTTTCTATTATTGATATTTTTCATCAATTGTAAAAAAGGTCAAAACACAAAACCCGAAACACAGAACCCGAAACTCGAAACCTCTGAGCCTACAGAAAAACATTTCGCCATCGTAATTCATGGCGGTGCAGGCACCATCAAAAAAGTGAATATGACTCCCGAACAAGAAACGGCATATCGTGAAAAACTACAAGAAGCTTTAAATGTTGGTTATGCAGTTTTAGAAAAGGGCGGTACATCTATAGATGCCGTGCAAAAAACGATCAACGTAATGGAAGACTCTCCACTTTTTAATGCAGGGAAAGGTGCTGTATTTAATAGTGTAGGAAAAAATGAATTAGATGCCTCTATAATGGATGGTAGAACATTAAATTCCGGTGCTGTTGCTGGCGTTTCTCACATTAAAAACCCTATAAACGCTGCTCGAATTGTAATGGATAGTACCAGACATGTTTTACTTTCCGGTAAAGGCGCAGAAGATTTTGCCAAACAATATGGTGTTATTTTAGTAGAAGATGATTATTTTCATACAAAGAGGAGATACAATCAATTGTTAAAAGCACAAAAAAAGGATAAAGTACCATTAGATCATTCAGCTTTTAATACCCATGAACTTATTGATGATCACAAATACGGAACCGTTGGTGCTGTTGCACTAGACAAAAATGGCAATATTGCAGCTGCTACTTCTACCGGTGGCATGACCAATAAAAAATATGGTCGTATAGGTGATTCGCCTCTTATAGGTGCTGGTACATATGCAAACAATAATACTTGTGGAGTTTCTTGTACCGGAACTGGTGAATATTTTATCCGCACACTTGCTGCTCACGAAGCCTCAAACTTAATGCAATACAAAAAATTATCTTTACAAGAATCATTTGAAAATGTAATTGGTCAAATTGACGATTTAGGTGGTGATGGCGGAATGGTAGGATTGGATAAAGATGCTAATATCGCTTGGTATTTTAATACAGAAGGGATGTACCGGGGCTTCAAACGATGTAATGGTCAAAATGTCGTCCAGTTTTATGAAATAAATGTCAATTAATAAAATAAAACGATAAGAATGATAATAAAAGATATAACTAGTTATCTTGAAGGATTAGCTCCTCTAAAATATGCTGAAGACTTTGATAATGTAGGACTATTAGTAGGTAATTACAATACAGAAGTGACTGGTGTTCTAGTAACTTTAGATACTTTAGAAAGTGTCGTTGATGAGGCTATTATAAAAAAATGTAATTTAATTGTAAGCTTCCACCCTATTATTTTTTCAGGTTTAAAAAAATTAAATGGTAATAATTATGTTGAACGTGTAATATTAAAAGCTATAAAAAATGATATTGCTATTTATGCTATTCATACTGCTTTAGATAATTCATGTAAAGGTGTTTCTGCTAAAATGTCGGAAATATTGGGTTTAGCTAACACTAAAGTATTGATACCTAAACAAGGTTTTATTAAAAAACTCACAACCTATGTACCGAAAAAAGACGCTGAAAAAGTAAGAACTGAATTATTTAAAGTTGGTGCCGGTGCTATTGGAAATTACAATAATTGCAGCTTTAATATGGATGGAGTTGGTACTTATAAGGGCAATGGAAACTCTAACCCTGCCTTGGGCGAAAAGGGGGAATTACATAAAGAAAACGAAACCTTTATCAGTGTTATTTTCGAAAAGCATTTAGAAAATAATCTGCTTGATATGCTTATTAAAGCACATCCCTATGAAGAAGTTGCTTATGATATTGTAACTACTGATAATACACATCAACATATAGGTATGGGTATGGTTGGTGAATTACCTGCTGCAATGACAGTCCAAAATTTCTTACCCATTTTAAAAGAAAAGTTTAACCTGAAATGTATTCGCCATTCAGCTTTACTCAACAAACCCATAAAGAAAGTAGCTGTTTTAGGTGGTTCTGGTAGTTTCGCCATAGATACAGCAAAGCGTTCAGGAGCAGACATTTACATTTCAGCAGATTTTAAATATCACGAATTCTATAAAGCTGAAAATCAATTAGTTTTGGCTGATATTGGTCATTATGAAAGTGAACAGTTCACAAAAAATCTTTTAGTAGATTATCTTACAAAAAAATTCCGTAATTTTGCAATCGTTTTATCAGAAAAAAATACAAACCCAATCAATTACTTATAAAAAATGGCAAAAAAAGAGTTAACCGTTGAAGATAAATTAAGAGCTTTATATGATTTACAGTTAATTGATTCAAGAATTGACGAAATAAAAAATACCCGTGGTGAATTACCACTTGAAGTTCAAGACTTAGAAGATGAAATTGAAGGTTTGAATACTAGACTTAGTAATTTTAATAGCGATATAGAAAATTTAGAAACTAGTATAAAAAATAGAAAGAATACTATTGAAGAAGCCAAAGCATCTATAAAAAAATATACTACTCAACAAAAAAATGTTAGAAATAACAGAGAATTTGATTCTTTAACAAAAGAGATAGAATATCAAGATCTTGAAGTTCAATTAGCTGAAAAACACATCAAAGAATTTTCTGTAAAAATTGCTCAAAAGAATGAAATTATTGATGTTGCTAAAGAAAAACTTAAAGAAAGAGAGGATCATCTAAAGCATAAAAAAAATGAGTTAAAGTCTATTATGGCTGAAACTGAGAAAGAAGAGAAGATGTTGTATAAAAAATCTGATGAATTTAGTAAGCTAATTGATGACCGCCTATTAAATGCCTATAAACGTATTCGTTCTAAAGTTGTTAACGGATTAGCAGTTGTCTCAATTGAAAGAGGTGCCTCAGGAGGGTCTTTCTTTACAATTCCTCCACAAATGATAGTTGAGATTGCTACTAGAAAAAAGATCACAACTGATGAGCATAGCGGTAGAATTTTAGTTGATTCACAATTAGCTGAAGAAGAAAAACAAAAAATGGAAAAATTATTTAATTAAAACTTCCAAAATTTATATACTACAAAACCATCACGTCAAGGCGTGATGGTTTTTTTATTGGTCATCTAATAAAAAATTTCTTGTAACTGGCTATCCCCTAGACAAGCCATCGGGGAGTTTATAGATTCAAACTCTCTAAACTCGCTTTTAAGGTTTCAATTTTAGCTAAGGCATCTGCTTCTTTTTTACGTTCACTAGCAATTACTTGTTCTGGCGCATTGTTTACAAAACGTTCATTTGACAATTTCTTCTGAACCGATTTTAAAAACCCTTCCGTATAGTTTAATTCTTCGGTTAATTTTTTAATCTCATCTTCTACATTAATTGCCCCTGACATCGGAATAAAATACTCATTAGATTTTACTCTAAAAGTCAAAGCATTATCTACCGCTTCATTAACATAATTGATACTTTCGAGATTCCCTAATTTAATAATTATTGAATCGAAAGTAGTATTAGTCTTTTCGTTATTTATAACTGATAATTCTATAGTTTCTTTAAATGAAATATTCTTTTCTTTCCTGATAGAACGAATACCCGAAATTACCTCAGCAGCAAAATCAAATTCAAAGATCAATGCTTTATCAATGGGTTTACTTTCTGGATATTTTGCAACGATTAGTGCTCCTTCTGGAGTTCTTTCATCTATATACTGCCAAATTTCTTCCGTCAAAAATGGCATAAAAGGATGTAGAATTTTTAAATTATTTTCAAAGATTGAAATAACGCTTTGATAAGTTTTTGTATCTATTGGTTTTCCATAAGCTGGCTTGATCATTTCTAATAACCACGAACAGAAATCGTCCCAAATTAACTTATAGGTTGACATTAAAGCATCTGACAATCTATATTTACTAAAATGGTCTTCTATTTCGGCTACTATTTGTTGAAACTTAGCTTCATACCAGTCTATTGCTTTTTCAGATGATTTTGGTTGTTCAATTTCACTATCAACCTCCCAACCTTTAATCAATCTAAAGGCATTCCATATTTTATTTGCAAACCCTTTTCCTTGTTGGCATAATGTTTCATCGAACAATATATCATTTCCGGCAGAAGCACTTAATAACAACCCTACACGCACACCGTCGGCTCCAAATTCTTCAATAAGTTTTAATGCATCAGGAGAGTTTCCTAAAGATTTACTCATTTTCCTACGTTGCTTATCACGAACCAACCCGGTTAAATATACATTTTCAAAAGGCCGCTTATCGGTATATTCATATCCGGCAACAATCATTCTAGCTACCCAGAAGAAAAGAATATCAGGCCCGGTTACCAAATCATTGGTTGGATAGTAATAGTTGAACTCTTTATTATCAGGATTTCGAATTCCATCAAAAACACTCATTGGCCACAACCAAGAGGAGAACCAAGTATCTAACACATCATTATCTTGTCTCAAGTCTTCAGCTTTCAGTCTTCGGTCTTCAGTCTTCTTTTGAGCTAATTCAAGTGCTTCTTCTCTACTCTGAGCAACTACAAAATCATCTTTTCCATCACCATAGAAATAAGCAGGTATTTGTTGTCCCCACCATAATTGACGAGAAATATTCCAATCACGAATATTCTCCATCCAATGGCGATAGGTATTTTCAAATTTCTTAGGAAATAGTTTTACTTCTCTATCTACTAAAACCGATTTAATAGCAGGCTTCACTAAATCTTCCATCTTTAAAAACCATTGATCAGATAATCTTGGTTCAATTACTGCTTTGGTACGTTCACTTGTTCCTACCTTATTGATATATGGTTCAGTTTTAACTAAAAATCCTTTTTCTTCTAGTTCTTTAACAATTTCTTTACGAACAACAAATCGATCTTTTCCTTGATAATGTAATCCGAAACTATTCAACGTTGCATCCTCGTTAAAAATATCAATTACTTCAAGTTTGTGTTTCTCTCCTAAAGTTTTATCATTTTCATCATGAGCCGGAGTAACTTTCAAGCACCCTGTGCCAAATTCTATATCAACATAGTCATCTTCAATAATAGGAACCACACGGTCACATAGAGGCACAATTGCTTTTTTACCTTTTAAATGTTCAAAGCGCTCATCATTCGGGTTGATACAAATTGCAGTATCACCTAAAATAGTTTCAGGACGTGTAGTAGCAATTGTAAGTACTTCGATACCCGAAGAAGAAGTTTTTCCGTCTGCATTAACTACTTGATAGGATATATAATATAATTTTCCTTGTTGCTCTTCATAGATCACTTCTTCATCAGACAAGGTGGTTTTTGCTTCCGGATCCCAGTTCACCATACGATAGCCTCTGTAGATCAAACCTTTGTTATATAGGTCAACAAATATTTTAATTACAGCTTCGCTCATATCATCATCCATCGTGAACTTGGTTCTATCCCAATCACAAGAGCATCCTAACCTTTTTAATTGTTCAAGAATCACGCCTCCGTATTCGTGCGTCCAATCCCATGCATGGTTTAAAAACGTCTCACGAGACAAATCATTTTTATTGATTCCTTGTTCTTTTAGTTTGGCAACTACTTTGGCTTCTGTAGCAATAGAAGCATGATCTGTACCAGGTACCCAGCATGCATTTTTTCCTTGTAAACGTGCACGTCGTATCAACACGTCTTGAATTGTATTATTGAGCATATGCCCCATATGCAATATTCCAGTTACATTTGGTGGTGGTATTACTATAGTATACGGCTCTCTTTCGTCGGGTGTTGAATGAAAATAATTATGTTTCATCCAATAGTCATACCATTTACTTTCTACTTGGCTAGCATCATATTTTGATGGAATATTCATAGTTTGGAATAGTTTTTGAAAACAGTTTACAAAGTTACAATTATAAGCAATATGGTAAAATTTTACTCGTTATAAATTCATAACATAAAATTAGTATCTTTACAACATAAAAATTTATTATTAAAATGAAAAAATTTGCACTTATTTTATTTATTGGGATCTTTGGGTTTTCAATGAATGCACAACAGAAAGTAGCTCCTAAAAAGGTTGATGAAAATGCGCCAATATTCAAATTTGAAACAGAAGTAGTTAATTATGGTGAGATTGCCAGAAATTCTGACGGAAAACGTGTTTTTAAATTTACCAATGTGGGTAAATCTCCTTTAATTATCACAAATGTTAAAGGAAGTTGTGGCTGTACAGTACCAACAAGTCCAAAAGAACCTATTATGCCTGGTCAATCAGGTGAAATAGAAGTTAAATACGCGACAAATAGAATTGGTCCTTTTTCTAAAACAGTTACTATTACTTCTAATGCAACTGAAACTAATAAAGTTATTACTATAAAAGGTAAAGTATTGAATGATAAAGACAGTGCCGTCTTATTAGAAAAAAAGAAGACAGTTGTTTCTCAATAAATTTCAAAACAGAAAATATTAAAAGAGTCTTACACTGTAAGGCTCTTTTTTTATAAGATTTTTTTCAGTCTAAAAGAATAAGTTAATACTTCTCCACCTCTATCAATTAACAATCTGATCTGTTTACCTTCTTTAGCAGAAAACATGTGTATTATTTCTTGTAATTTATAATTAAATGCAGGTTTTCCATTAATTTGAAGAATTACATCTCCCACTAAAAGACCTGCTTTATTTGCAGGTGAATTCTTTCTGATTACAGCTATTTGGTATGATTGCTTAAAGGCGTAAACATAATTGTATACTATTTCTACAGCTGAAGATGTCCCTTGTTTATTAGATCCTCCATAGATTGAACTTTGCTTTTCACGAACTAGCATATTTCCGCTATATGTTAATTCTATTCCGCTCATATTATATAAAAATGGAGCATTAAAATATACTGATTTCTTTTTGAATGTGATCTTTTTAGCAGGATAATCAAAAATGACTCTAAATTTTTTCAATAGTTCGGAACCTAAGGTACCATTACGCTCTTTATGTTTATATGCTGATGCAATAGAACTTGAATCAGGATAGGAAACATTAGCATTAGTAAAAAAGTAATCACCTATTATAATTTTATCGATTTTACCACGCTTACCATATATATTCCCACTTAATCCTTTACCTAAATAATCTATAAAATACTTTTCAGGGACTTTAATTTTTTTACTCGATCTCTCAAATAACCAAAGCGCATCACTTGCTCCAGAATCAATCAATAGCTTAACATCTGTTTTTACATCATCTTTTGATTGAACAGCAATATTTATATAGGGTTTGTTTTTATAAAAATCTAACTCAAAGGTCTGGCACTTTTTACATTTCTTATAGATATAACTATTTGGATTATATAATTTTAATCTTTTAGTAGTATAATTAATATCAATAATAAAATCGTGAAATAAATCACCTCCTATTATACCATTAATATTCACTCCTAAGTTAGCAGATAAATCAAATTCTTTACCCGGTATAAGGTATATCATATGATAACCATTAACAATTTTTCCTATTCTAAATACATTATTAGTTGATTTAATAGCATCAATATAATCTCCTTCACCTAAGCCTCTTAATCTTATTTTTTTTGTATTTCTTAGTTTTAAAGAATCTTTTAAACTTAAATTAAACATAATGGTATTATTGACTCCGGTATCTAATAAAAAATTCAGTTCACTACCATTAACTTTTACAGGAATAATTATTAAATTATTGATCAATTCAAATCGCATTGAATGACTTTCTTGACCTCCAATAATTTTAAATGTATCTTGTGAATAACAATTTACAGAGATAAAAAAAGCACACAATACAATAAATACTCTTTTTAACATATATTAAGTATATGTTCTAAATTTAAGAAAAATTAAAATGGCTTAAATCTTTTTGGCAAAACTTTAACTATTACCTTAATTCCGCAAAAGTATTCTACTGCAAAACCAAACTGTATATTTCGACTTCGCTCAATACAGGCTTTATTATTGGGAATGCTCGCAAAAACTTACTCACCATAACGAGTGATATGTCTGCGTTACTTTTTTCTGTGCTACGCCAATACTAACCATACATTTTGGCTTTTTTTTCACTGTTTTTTTATTTTTTTAAGAGGAGTTCAAGATGTGCTTCGCAGTTCGTAACGAACATTCTTGCGGATTTAAGGTATTACAATAATTAAAAAATTCCACTTGTAAGGAGTCGTTTATCCGAATTTATTTTTGCAATTTTGTTTTAAATTTTAATATCAATGCCAAGTATATCAAATAAAGGGTTAAAAATGCCCGAATCGCCTATTCGAAAATTGGTTCCTTATGCAGAAGATGCAAAAAAAAGAGGTGTAAAAGTATTTCATCTAAATATCGGTCAACCAGATATAAAAACGCCTCAAATTGCACTTGATGCAGTTAAAAACAATACTTTAAAGGTAGTGGCGTATGCACGCTCTGAAGGTTCTGAAGAGTATAGAACTAAACTAGCTGCATATTACGCTAAAAATAATATCAGTGTCAATGCCAATGATATAATTGTTACCACAGGCGGTAGTGAAGCATTGCTTTTTACTTTTAGTAGTATTATGGATGCTGATGATGAAATAATAATACCTGAACCATTTTATGCCAATTATAACGGCTTTTCAACTGCATCGGGCGTAAAAGTTATTCCTGTTATCTCTAAAATTGAAGATAATTTCGCCTTACCTCCTATTGAAGAATTTGAAAAATTAATTACCTCTAAAACTAAAGCGATACTTATTTGCAATCCTGGTAATCCGACAGGATATTTGTATTCAAAAGAAGAAATACAAAAATTAGCAGCAATCGTAAAAAAATACGATTTATTTTTAATTGCTGACGAAGTTTATAGAGAGTTTACTTATGACGGGTTAGAACATTATTCTGTGATGCAAGAAGAGGGATTAGAACAATATACTATTATGATTGACTCAGTTTCAAAACGTTATAGCATGTGTGGTGCAAGAATTGGCTGTATAGTATCTAAAAATACTGACGTTATTGCTACGGCTTTAAAATTTGCACAAGCACGATTAAGTCCGCCAACTTATGCACTCATTGCAAGTGAAGCTGCATTAGATACACCACAAAGTTATTTTGACGATGTTATAGATGAATATGTAGACAGGCGAAATACATTGATTACTGAACTTGAAAAAATTGAAGGTGTAAAAGTGGCAAAACCTAAAGGCGCATTTTATTGTATTGCTGAACTTCCTGTTGAAAATGCAGATCATTTTGCACAATGGTTATTAGAAAATTTCCAGTTAAATAATGAAACTATTATGGTTGCCCCGGCTGCCGGTTTTTATGCCACCGAAGGCTTAGGATTAAATCAAGTTAGAATAGCCTATGTACTTAACAAAGAAGACTTGATACGATCGGTTACTATATTAAAAAAAGCTCTAGAAGCTTATAACCAATAAAATATCACCTTGAGCGTCCAGAGTATTCGGGAAAAGGTCTCGACTGCGCTCGACCAGACAACAAAGAAAATAAATATTGAAAATTCAACAAAACATATCGTTAAAACCTTATAACACTTTTGGTATTGCTGTAAATGCTCAACGCTATATTGACATTACATCATTAAACGAACTAAAAGAATTACTTAGTACTGAAAAAGATTTTTTTATTCTTAGCGGAGGCAGTAATTTACTGCTCACAAAAGATATAGAAAGATTGGTTGTTCATCTTAACACGAAAGGAATAGAGGTTCTTCATTCTGATGAGAATGACGCTTTTATTAAAGTACAAGCCGGGGAAAATTGGCATGAGTTTGTTTTATGGTGTATTGATCATAATTATGGTGGTGTGGAGAATTTATCATTAATTCCGGGTAATGTAGGCACTACACCTATTCAAAATATTGGCGCTTATGGTGTTGAAGTTAAAGACACTATTCATGAGGTTGAAGGGTTGAAAATTGAAAGTAATACTTCTAAAACTTTTACTAATAAAGATTGTGAATTTGATTACAGGAATTCTATTTTTAAAAATGAGCAAAAAGGTAACTATATCATTACCAGTGTTACTTTTAAACTTACAAAAAATCATCATAAACTCAACAGCTTTTATGGTGCTATTCAATCAGAATTAGAAAAGAATAATATTAAAAATACAACCATAAAAGATATTTCTGATGCTGTAATTACAATCCGTCAAAGTAAATTACCAGACCCAAAAGAAATTGGTAATAGTGGTAGTTTCTTTAAAAACCCTGTAATCTCAAAAGAACAATTTGAAAAATTACAGGAAAAACATCTAAATATGCCTTTTTACGAAGTAAAAGGCAACAAACCTCATCCCGATAGTCCCGATAGCTATCGGGATCGGGGCGTAAATCGTAAATCTAAAACCCTTTATAAAGTTCCTGCAGGATGGTTAGTTGAGCAATGCGGATTTAAAGGCAAACGCTTTGGCGATGCAGGAGTACATAAAAACCAAGCCCTAGTATTGGTTAATTATGGCAATGCTACAGGGAAAGAAATTTGGGAACTAGCTCAAAAAATTCAAAAAGCAGTTTTAGAAAGGTTTAATATTACTTTAGAAGCTGAAGTAAATATTATCTGATCTATTTTAATCTTCATTTTATCCATAAATCCTTATCTTTGTATAAAGATTAAGACAATGAAACTTCTATTACTTACATTTGGTCTATTAGCATTGGCAATTGCAGGAATTGCTATTAAAATTTGGGCAAAAAAAGATGGAAAATTTGCAGGTACCTGTGCCAGTCAAAATCCTGTACTGAACAAAGAAGGTGTAGCCTGTGGTTTTTGCGGAAAAACCCCTGACCAATTTGATTCTTGTGAAGAACCTCAGCATAAATAAAAAATGCTATTTACTGTATTATTTTATGTTTTTGTTATTAGCGTAACTATTCAACTACTATATTATCTTTTCCTTTTCGGAAAATTCTCTTTTTCAAATCAGCAAAAAAAAACCCCTACAACTATTTCTGTTTCAGTAATTATCTGTGCTAAAAACGAAGCTGAAAATTTAAACGAAAACCTTACATCAGTATTAACTCAAAACTATCCAAATTTTGAAGTAATTGTAGTTAATGATGCTTCAACTGATAACACGATATCAATACTTAATACATTTAAAAACGACTATCCCAATTTAAAGATTGTCGACATTAAACCAACTCCAGAATATAGAGGAAATAAAAAAAATGCGGCCACTAAAGGCATTGAAGTGACCACAAATGAACATCTTCTTTTTACAGATGCTGATTGCAAACCCAATTCAAAAAACTGGATTACTGAAATGACTTCACAGTTTACCGAAGATAAAACGATTATTTTAGGTTATGGTGGCTATCAAAAAATTAAGAATTCATTGTTGAATAAGCTAATTCGCTTTGAAACCTTATTAACTGCTGTGCAGTATTTTTCTTACGCAAAAATCGGAATTCCATATATGGGTGTTGGTAGAAATATAGCCTATACCAAAGACGTCTTTAATAAAGCAAACGGATTCTCAAATCATGCTCATATACAGTCTGGTGATGATGATCTATTGATCAATCAGATAGCAAACAAAAAAAATACAGTTATCTGTTTTTCAAAAACGAGTTTTACTATCTCTAAACCTAAAAAAACATTTACTAAATGGTTTAAACAAAAAAGAAGACATCTAACCACAGCTAATCATTACAATCCTATTCATCAATTTCTATTAGGTCTATTTTATCTTTCACAATTTCTATTTTGGATATTAGCAATAATACTGCTTGTTTTATCGTTTAAATGGCAACTTGTAACTATTTTACTAATCATCCGACTAACAACTCAATATATAATTCTAGGAAATTCAGCTAAAAAGCTATGTGAAAAAGACCTTATTATATTTTTCCCTGTACTTGACTTTATACTTGTTATTTCTCAATTCGGAGTTTATTTAAGTAATTTGATATCAAAACCTACATCTTGGTGAATAAAACAAAAGACATATTAGAAACTATCAATAAAGCCAAAGAAGGAAAAGATACTGCCTATACTTCATTATTAAATATGTTTTGGAAAGATATCTATCGTTTCTTATATCGTAAAACAAATAATGAAAATGAAGCAGAAGATCTTACCATCAGAACGTTTGCAAAAGCATTTGATAAGATCCATACTTTTGATGAAAAATATGAATTTAAAACATGGTTGATCTCAATTTCAAATAATTTATATATAGATCAATTACGAAAACGAAAGACCGAGACCATATCTATCCATAAAGAAAGTTCTGAAGTCCATAAAATAAAAGATGAAGAACCCACCCCTGCCGATAAATTGATCATTGAACAAAATCTGGCAGAATTACTTGCCTATATCAAACAATTGAAACCTCATTATCAGGAAATTATCAATCTTCGTTTTTTTCAAGAAATGAGCTATAAAGAAATGGCTGAAACACTCAATGAACCAATGAGTAATATTAAAGTCAAACTACTTCGAGCCAAAAAATTATTGGCTGAAATCATTAACAAACAGAATATCGATTAATTTTTTTAGTATTTTCACATCTTTTAATTATTTAACCATTTATGTGTGAAAAAAAATTGGATTAAATCTCTCGGACCGGGATTATTGTTTGCAGGTGCCGCCATTGGCGTATCACACTTAGTACAATCTACACGTGCCGGTGCTGACTTCGGATTCGGTTTATTATGGGCTTTAGTGCTAGTAAATATTTTCAAATATCCCTTTTTTCAATATGGTCCTAGATACGCTACTGCCACCGGCGAAAGCTTAATTGACGGTTATAAAAAGTTAGGCAAAGGTGTTCTAATACTATATTATATCCTCACTTTTGCTACTATGTTTACCATTCAAGCTGCTGTTACCATTGTAACGGCAGGATTAGCAGTTAATCTTTTCGGAATTACCCCTGACTTGACCATTTGGAGTATTATAATAACTATCATATCTGTCTCAATTTTATTAATTGGTAAGTATAAATTGCTTGACAATCTAATCAAGATAATTATTGTAGTACTTACTGTAAGTACAATTATCGCAGTTGGTACAGCATTGTTCAATACTACAAAATCGTATGATTTTGTACAAATATTTCCTAAAGGAACCTTAGAAATTGGCTTTTTAATTGCCTTCTTAGGATGGATGCCGGCTCCTTTAGATATTTCAGCCTGGCATTCTTTATGGGCAATCGAAAAACAAAAAGATCTTAAAAAGGATTTTGATACCAAACAGGCTATTTTTGATTTTAATATCGGTTATATAGCAACTGTATTTTTAGCCATCTGTTTTTTATCATTGGGCACATTGGTCATGTTTAACTCAGGGAATGAATTTAGTAGTAGTGCAGGAAAATTTGCACAACAAATTATCAATTTATATACAGAGAACTTAGGAAGTAAAACTTCTATTTTTATAGCAATTGCTGCATTTACTACTATGTTTAGTACAACCTTAACAACCCTAGATGCTTCACCTAGAGCTATGGCAAAAACGACAGAATTATTATTTAACAGAACTTATAAATTCAATTATATTATATGGATAGCGTTACTTGCTATAGGTACTGTGTTGATTTTAACACTATTTATTTCTAACATGATAACAATGATTAAAATAGCAACTATTTTATCATTTTTAACAGCACCTTTTTATGCCATTGCTAATTTTATGTTGATTTCTAGTAAGCATACTCCTAAAGAATGGCATCCTTCTATAACAATGAAAGTTATTAGTTATTTAGGAATTATTTTTCTGATCGGATTTAGTATTTGGTATTTAATAAATTTATGATTTGGGATTTACGAGTTACGAGTTATAAATTTTGACTTAAAATTTAAAATTTGAGATTTACTTTACTTTACATTATTCCTTCGTAACTTTGCATTTCAATATGTAGTTTATGTCTGAAGAATCTGTAATTGTTCCTATAAAAAAGCCCAAGTGGTTACGTGTAAAATTACCTATTGGAAAAAAATACACAGAATTACGTAGCTTGGTTGATAAATACGATTTACATACAATTTGTACCAGTGGTAGTTGTCCAAATATGGGCGAATGCTGGGGTGAAGGTACTGCTACATTTATGATCTTAGGAAATATCTGTACACGTTCATGCGGATTTTGCGGTGTAAAAACCGGAAGACCGGAAACTATTGACTGGGAAGAGCCTGAAAAAGTAGCACGTTCTATTAAGCTGATGAAAATCAAACATGCCGTTATTACTTCGGTAGATAGAGATGATCTAAAAGATGGTGGTTCCATTATTTGGGCAGAAACTGTTGATGCTATTCGCAGGGCAAATCCTGAAACAACTTTAGAAACGTTGATTCCTGATTTTCAATTCATACAAAAAAATATAGACAGAATCATTGCTGTAGCACCCGAAGTAGTTTCACATAATGTAGAAACTGTACGACGTTTAACACGTGAAGTTCGTATTCAAGCAAAATATGATAGAAGTTTAAGTGTTTTAGAATATTTAAAAGATAGCGGCATCAACAGAACAAAATCCGGCATTATGCTTGGTTTAGGTGAACAAGAAGAAGAAGTACTCCAAACTATGGAAGATCTAAAAAATGTAAGTGTTGATGTGATAACTATTGGTCAATATTTACAGCCTAGTAAAAAACATTTACCTGTAAAAGAATTTATTATACCAGATCAATTTAAAAAATATGAAAAAATTGGTTTAAAGATGGGTTTTAGGCATGTAGAAAGTGGTGCTTTGGTACGATCTTCATATAAAGCACAAAAGCACATTTTATAAGGTTTCTTAACACTTTTTTAGTACTATTTAACGATAACTTAACAATACTTACACAATTTTGGCATAACAATTGCCGTTATATATACGAAGCAAATTAAATTAATAATTTGTTTTCATTGTATAAATTATTTGAGTTAGTTAAAAAAGAACGTCCTACTTGTAGGACGTTTTTTTAGTTTATAATTATCTATACCTTTTTTTAATACTAAATTAACCAATAGAATAGGCTAGATACATTTTCTTTTTTTGTCCTGGAATTTATTGTATTTCATCTATAGGAAAAAATGTTAACTTGTGGTCATAATAGATATATAGTTAATATTAACTATATATCTATTATGACCACAAGCTGAAAAATGAAAATATCGAGAATTAAAATAGAAAACTTTAGATCAATAAAATCTACTGAATTTACGACTGATAATTTCAACATTATTGTTGGACAAAATAATTGTGGAAAAACAAACTTTTTCGAAGCAATTGAATTTTTCTTTAATGGAGCTGGTCGTGGTGGATTGTCAAATGATTTAAAATATAAAAGGCAAGCTGATTTAGAAATATTAGTTGAATTAGAATTTACTGGAGCTCAAGATGGAGCGGACAAAATGCGCCACGAAGGAAATAAGACTAAAATTTTAAATGTCCTTGGAGAATTTGACACAGTAACATTATCTCGTTCGAGTATAAATCCAAAAAAAAGAACTGTCTTTGTTAATGGAACAGAAGTGAATCCAGGAACAGGATTTGATGCTGCGCTAAACGATTTTTTACCAAAATTCGAGTATATAAATACAAAAATGTATTATGACTCAGTAGCTAAATACGGTAAGTCTACTCCTATCGGTATAATGCTTTCGGGAGTTTTATCAGCAATACTCGAATCAAATGAACAATATCAAGAGTTTCAAACAAAATTTAGAGATTTGTTTGAAGGAGAGGGCTCAGAAATTAAAACTCAATTTGACTTAGTTGGTGGAAAAGTAAAAGTGAATCTCGAAAAACAGTTTCCTGATACTTCAAAAGTTAATTTTGAAGTGACACCACCTGTTTTCGATGATTTATTAAAGAATTTTGAAACGACAGTAGATGATGGTATTGAAACAACAGCAGAGGAGAAAGGTGATGGTATGCAACGAGCATTGATGCTTGCCATTATTCAGACCTATGCAGAGTTCCGTAAAGAGAGTGAAGACGAAGGGAAATCATTTTTGTTCTTTATAGACGAAGCAGAATTACATCTACATCCAACGGCACAGAGAAATTTAAAAAATGTTTTGTACGAGCTTTCAGAAACTACTGACCAAATATTCATTAATACCCATTCTTCTGTTTTTGTAGCTGACAATTATGAAAATCAAAAGATTTTTAAAGCAGAAAAAAATGATGGTCAAACCGAGATAGAACCTACGGATGAACTTTCCAAACCTTATATTGTATTTGAACTTCTTGGTGGCAGTCCGTCAGATTTATTACTCCCAAGAAACTTTCTCATTGTTGAAGGTCTTAGTGAGTTTGAATTTTTAACCAGAGTAATAAGACGATTCTATCCTGACAGACCATCTATTCAAATTATAAAAGCTAATGGCGACATTATTCAAGCAGAAAGAACTATTAATGCAATCGAAAAAGCTTTTACTCCTTTAAACTCAAGTATTTATAAAGACAAACAAGTTATATTAATAGACCATCCAAGTATTCAATCTCAAGGTGGTATAACAGATTTTTTACAAAGAAATCCCAATCTGAATAATAACAATCAATTTCATCAGATTCCAGTTAGAGATTTAGAACAGTATTATCCTCACCAAGCAGATGAAACTTATGGAAATTGGAGAAAAACGCAAGCTGAATTAGATGCTGTTAATCCAGCAGGAAATAAAGTGTTTACAGGAAAACGAAAAAAACAATTGGCTAAATTTGTTGGAGAAAATATTACACAAGTTCAATTCGAAAATGATATGCCAGTAATTTTTCAAACATTAGAAAGAACTTGGGAATTAGCATATTAATTAATAGAAAGCCAGTTGCCAACAAAGAAGTATAAAAATAATAGCCGAAATAGTAGTAAATATGAACATTGTAACCCGCATAAAACTTAGAAGTAAATTGAAAAATTCTACTTCCGAAATCGGCTACTATTCTTATACAAACCGTTAGGTTTCATTAAAATACACACACTTAGACTCAGGAATACAAATTGAAAAATCAACTAATTAAACAAATGCTCTTTCTCTAATTTTTCTTGAATTGTAGAAATTAGATTATCTCTGTCTTTAGTTGCTTGAATTATAAAATCATTCCCTGCTTCTGTATCATCATCATTAAGAGCTCCCCAAACTATCATTTCAACCATAATAGGAAGTAAACTAATCCCTTTTTTAGTTAAACTATATTTTATACGAGATTTTTTTACACCATCAGAACCTTTTGATATGATTTTTAATGATTCTAGCATTTTTAATCTATCACCTAATACACTTGTAGAGACCTTCTCTTCCGAATCAAAGAACTCATTGTAATGTCTCTTACCTTTAAACATCAAATCACGTATTATTAGCAAAGACCATTTATCTCCAAAATGGTCTAATGTAAAATTTATAGGACAATGTGAGCGTATTTTCATAGTGCAAATATAAAATATTTTTCTATTTAACTTGCTATTTCAAAGTTAAATCATATCTTTGCTTCGAAATAGCAAGTTAAATAGAATATGGCAAAATTATATAATGAAATAACAATTAACGCTCCAATTGAAAAAATTTGAGAAGCACTGTCAAATATTGAATTACTTGAGAAATATGATCCAACAGTAGAAAATTGCAAAATAATTTCTCCTCTAAAAAATGGAATTGGTGCGAAAAGAAAAGTTTCAATGAAAGATGGAAAAAATTGGTTTGAAGAAGAATGTACTGTTTCAAAACCTTATGAATCTTTAACATACGAATTGACGGCTTGCTCCTTTCCTATGCAAAGTTTAAAACACTCATACAGTTTTGAACAAATTGGGAATGACCTAAAAGTAAAGCAAGTTATGCAGTACAATATGAAATTTGGTTTTTTAGGTAAAATACTTGATCGCCTTATGATTAAAAAACAATCTAACAAAGGAATTAAATTATTCTTGAGTGGATTAAAATCTTATACTGAAAACATTAATAAACAATAAATTTAGAATTATGAAAACAATGACTTGTAACCAATTGGCTGGAGCATGCGATTTAGAATTTCACGCCAACACATTTGAAGAAATTAAAGAAATGAGTATGAAACACGGAATGGAAATGTTTCAAAAAAATGACAAGCCTCATCTTGATGCAATGAATAAGATGAAAGAACTAATGAAAACCCCTGAAGATATGAAAATTTGGTTCGATAACAAAAGAAAAGAATTTGATGAATTACCAGAGAATAAAAACTAACCTATTCATCTTTTAAATATGGCATATGACCAATATTTAGGCGATAGAATAAACCAAATCCTCCAATCAAAAAACGTCAACTATTATGACAAAAAAATGATGGGAGGATTG
>CAYXAZ010000067.1:0-19129 GCA_964463085.1 uncultured Flavobacteriaceae bacterium
TTTCCTGTATGATACAGTATCAGAATCGTAATAATATTTTACCTTCGCCATAATATAAAATGTACTATTTTTGTAGCTTTAAACAAGCAAAAATTACTTTATTGTTTTTAGAGCAGTAAACAAATTTACAAAATGTTTCGCAACTATAAAAGTACACAATCCTTTTAGGTTTTAATTAACATTCTATGACGTCTCAAGAAATTAGACAACAATTTTTAAATTTTTTTAAAAATAAACAACATAAAATAGTGCCTTCGGCTCCTATAGTTATTAAAAATGATCCAACATTAATGTTTAATAATGCTGGAATGGTGCCATTTAAAGAATACTTTTTAGGGCAGAAAAAGGCTGAAGTTAAACGTATTGCTGACACTCAAAAATGCTTAAGAGTATCTGGTAAACATAATGATTTAGAAGAAGTTGGTATAGACACTTATCATCATACCATGTTTGAAATGTTAGGCAATTGGAGTTTTGGCGATTATTTTAAAAAAGAAGCTATTGCCTGGGCTTGGGAATTACTTACAGAAGTGTACAAAATCAATAAAGATAACTTGTACGTTACTGTTTTTGAAGGTGAAAAAGACGAGAATTTAGCCTTCGATCAAGAAGCTTATGATTTTTGGAAAACACATATTGGTGAAGACAGAATTATCAATGGCAATAAAAAAGATAATTTTTGGGAAATGGGTGCTCAAGGACCCTGCGGACCTTGTTCAGAAATCCACGTAGACATTCGCTCTGATGAAGAAAAGGCAAAAATTCCCGGTAAAGATCTAGTCAATAAAGACCATCCTCATGTAGTTGAAATTTGGAATTTGGTTTTTATACAGTATAATCGTAAAGCTGATGGTTCTCTGGAAGATTTACCTGCCAAACATATAGATACCGGTATGGGTTTCGAGCGTTTATGCATGGCATTGCAAAATGTAAAATCTAATTATGATACTGATGTGTTTACACCTTTAATCAGAGAAGTTGAAACCATTACCCAAACTGAATATGGTATCCCCGATGCTTCGGGAGAAAAAACAGATATTGCTATTAGAGTTATTGCCGATCATGTTCGTGCAGTGGCTTTCGCTATTGCGGATGGACAGCTGCCTTCAAATAACGGTGCCGGTTATGTTATCAGGCGTATTTTACGAAGAGCTATTCGTTATGGGTTTACCTTTTTAAACCAAAAAGAGCCTTTTATTTATAAGCTAGTGAATGTATTGAGTAAACAAATGGGTAGTACATTTGGTGAACTCAATTCACAAAAACAACTTATTTATAATGTGATTAAGGAAGAGGAGAGTTCTTTTTTAAGAACTTTAGATCAAGGACTTGTCTTATTAGATAGAATTATCGAAAAAACGAATGGAAAAACGATTTCAGGAGATAAAGTTTTTGAACTTTATGACACTTTTGGTTTTCCGAAAGATCTAACGGCACTGATTTTAAGAGAAAAAGAACTGACCTTAGATGAAGCTTCTTTTGACAAAGCAATGGAAGTACAAAAAAACAGATCTCGTACTGCTGCTGCTGTTGACACTGATGATTGGGTTATTTTACAGAATGATATTGAAGAAGAATTTATTGGATATGATTCACTTGAAGCAGATGTGAAAATTACCAGATACAGAAAAGTTACTTCTAAAAAAGATGGTGAACTGTATCAACTGGTATTTAATCTTACCCCTTTTTATCCTGAAGGTGGCGGACAGGTTGGTGACAAAGGATATTTAGAAGTGCCAAACGGAAATGTAATTTACATTCTTGACACAAAGAAGGAAAATAATTTGATTATACATTTCACTAAAGATCTGCCCAAAAACCCTACTGATACTTTCAAGGCTGTGGTAGATAAAAAACAACGCTTGAGAACTGCTTGTAATCATACTGCTACACATTTATTACACCAAGCTTTGCGTGAAATTTTAGGAAGTCATGTTGAACAGAAAGGTTCAGCGATACATTCAAATCATTTACGTTTTGACTTTTCGCATTTTTCAAAATTAACTGTAGAAGAATTACATGATGTTGAAGATTTTGTGAATGCACGTATTAATAATAAGTTACCACTTCAGGAAAATAGAAATACTATAATGAAGGATGCTATTCAAGAAGGCGCAATGGCATTATTTGGAGAAAAATACGGAGATACTGTACGTACTATTCGCTTTGGTAAGTCAATTGAGCTTTGTGGTGGTATTCATGTACAAAACACCAGTGAACTTTGGCATTTTAAAATAACTTCTGAAAGCGCTATTGCATCCGGAATCAGACGTATAGAAGCCATCACTTCAGATGCTACCAAAGAATATTACTTTGAAAATGACAAAGCATATAACGAAATAAAAGGGCTGTTTAAAAGTACATTAAACCCTATTGAATCTGTGAAGGCTTTACAAGACGAAAACGTGAAGCTTAAAAAACAAATTGAAAGTTTACAGAAAGATAAGGCTGGTAATCTTAAAAGTGAATTAAAAAATAAAATTGAAGAGATTAATGGAATCCATTTTTTAGCTGCCGAAATAAATTTAGATCAAAATACGATTAAAGATCTGGCTTTTCAATTAGGCGGTGAGATTGATAACTTGTATTTTATTGTCGGTTCTAATATTGAAGATAAAGCAATGCTAACCGTTTATATTTCTAAGAATAGCACTAATGAGAACCTTAATGCAGGTAAAATTGTAAGAGAATTAGGCAAATTGATTCATGGTGGTGGTGGTGGACAACCTTTTTATGCTACTGCTGGGGGTAGAAATCCCGGTGGCATAAAAAAAGCGTTAGAGAAAGCTAAGGATTATATTAAATAACGTGAGTTCTATATAACTATTTTTTTAAATAACTAATAATCAGTATTTTAAATGTGAAGTGAAAATTTTAATGCCTCCTTGAGCCTTTCGTCTTCGCTCAAGATAAACTAAAGGCGAAAGGTTTTTAAATAGTTCTCGACTGCGCTCGAACAGACAAAGTGCTAATAATCAATATTTTGCATTATTAACTACATTTCTTACATCGAGCTCACGTTAAATAGTGTTCAGTCAACACTAATCAGGAAAGTTCAGGCAATTATGAATTATTTGTAAAACTCTAAAGAACTCTGTGTATTTTTGTGTTCTGTCATTCAGAACGAAGCAGAGCGAAGTGAAGAATCTCTAGTTTATTGAATAGATTCTTCCTCTCTCCTACCTCGTTCGTCTGAATGACAACGAAATTGAAATTTAAGATAAAAACGATGCAGTTTAGAACAAAAATACCATTTAAAAAACAGCAATTTAATCAAATAGATTACAATGCTAATATTTTGATGCTAGGTTCTTGTTTTACTGAAAATATTGGGGCTAAACTTGACTATTTTAAATTTCAAAATACTATTAATCCGTTTGGGATACTGTTCCATTCTAGAGCTATTGAAAACTTAATTTTAAATGCTATAAATGAAAAAGAGTATACCAAAGAAAGTGTCTTTTTTCATAATGAACAATGGCATTGTTTTGAGGCACATTCAAAATTAAGTAACCCTTCAAAGCGTGTTTTATTACAAGATTTAGACGATGCTAACAAATTAACACATCAACAAATACACAGATCAACCCATATAATTATTACCTTAGGTACAGCATGGTGTTATCGTTTTATTGAAAGTGATACTATAGTTGCAAACTGTCATAAAATTCTGCAAAAAAAGTTCTTAAAAGAGTTATTGACTGTTGATGAAATTGCAGAAAGTTTAAAAGCAATAATTGTATTGATACGAAGTATAAATAATAATACATCCATATTATTTACTATTTCACCGGTTCGTCATTTAAAAGATGGGTTCATTGAAAATCAGCAAAGTAAATCGCACCTAATTACTGCTGTACACCAAGTTGTTGAACCAAGAAAAAACAGTTATTATTTCCCTAGTTATGAAATTATGATGGATGAATTACGCGATTATCGTTTTTATAATGAAGACATGATACATCCTAATCAAACTGCTATCAATTATATTTGGGAAAAATTTAGAGAAACATGGATGTCTGATAACACTATTCAGGTTATGGAAGAAGTAGATGATATCCAAAAAGGATTAGCACATAGACCTTTTAACCCAGAATCAGAACAACATCGACAATTTTTGATTTCATTGCAACAAAAAAAGGAAACACTTCAAAAAGCATTTCCATCTATCAATTTTTCTTGATTATTATTTTATCTATCAGCATTTTGCCATGCTCCGCCATTAATAGCATCTATCCCTTCATTTTTTAAAAACGGTAATATAGAACTAACTCTACCGCCACTTCTACAAACTACTACAAGAGGTTTGTTCCAAGACTTAATTTTATCAATATTTTCTTGAATTTCATTCAATGTTATCAATTCTGAGCCTTCAACATGTCCTTCTGTCCATTCGGCTGATGTTCTTACATCTAATACAACAGCGCCTTTTTGTAAATATTCAGTTATTTCATCTGTATCTTTATTAGCGCCACCAAAAAAATTAAATAATCCCATTTTTTATCTGTTTATAAATTCTTTGCAAAGAAAAAAATTATTGATTGATCTAATGCAACAAAAGTTACATTTAATTTTTTATTTAGCATGACTATTCATATAATCTAATGTTAAATTCACAAAAGTTTGTACCCCTAATTTCAAACCACTTTCGTCTATAAAAAAATCCGGAGTATGATGTGAAGCTGCATCTTCGGGCTTTACATCAACAGGCTTTCCGCCAAGGAAAAAATATAATCCGGGCACTTCTTTTTGAAAATAGGAAAAATCTTCAGCTCCGGTAATAGCATTAATTAAATGTACGTTTTCTTTGCCAGCTGATTTTTGTAAAGAAGGCAACATCTTTACAGTCAATTTTACATCATTATAAGTGATTGGATATCCACCATCAATTTCGATAGTTGCATCTCCGCCAAAAGCTTTTGCAATTGCCGGTACACGTCGTTTCATTTCGTCATTTATTTTTTTCTGCATATCATAATCTAGAGTCCTAATAGTACCTATCATTTCAACCTCTTCAGGAATGATATTACTTCGTACACCTCCTCTAATTAATCCTACTGTAATCACAGCTGCTTCCTTTGTCAATTCAGTATCTCTACTAATAATTGTTTGTAAACCATTGATAATTTGAGCTGAAATTACTATTGGGTCAATTCCACCCCAAGGTCTAGAACCATGTGTTTGTTTTCCTTTTACTTTAACTACAAATCGCTGTGATGCCGCCATAATACCTCCCGGTTTATAATTAATCACTCCTACATCAGTTCCTGCACTAATATGTAATCCGAAAATAGCATCTACATCAGGGTTTTTCAGAACACCTTCTTCAACCATCATTTTAGCACCACCATTTTCTCCCGGTGGGGTACCTTCTTCTGCAGGTTGAAAAATAAATTTTACTGTACCTTTTATCTCTTTTTTAATTTTAGATAACACTTCAGCCGTACCCATCAAAATAGCTATGTGAGTATCATGACCACAAGCATGCATTACGCCTGTTTCAATTCCATTATATTTGCTTTTAACTTTTGAAGCAAACGGTATAGGTGTTCTTTCGGTAACCGGTAAACCGTCAATATCAGCACGCAATGCTACTACCGGGCCAGGTTTACCTCCTTTTAGAATACCTACTACGCCAGTATGAGCAATACCCGTTTGTACTTCCAGCCCTAAACTTTTTAAATGTTTAGCTATTTTTTCAGCAGTTTTAAATTCTCTATTCGACAATTCGGGGTTTTCATGAAAATCTCTTCGCCAATCAATAACTTTTGATTCAATATCATTAATAAATTTGTCTAGTTTTTGATTTTGGGCTTGTAGCGTTACTGATACTAGAAATAAAAATAATAGGGTAAGTTTTTTCATGGTATTTGTTTAAAATTTGGCTAAAGGTAAAAAAATCCCGCTAAAGCGGGATTTAATTTATAAAAAAGAGATTATTATCTTGTAAACAACAGTTCTCTATATTTTGTTAAAGGCCAAAGTTCATCATCAACCATTATTTCTAACTTATCGCAATGATAGCGTATTTCATCAAAATAAGGTTTTACTTTATTACAATAAGCATCTGCGGCTTTTTGACCTTCCAATTTATTTGCTTTTTTACGTTCATTAATCATCAATTCAACTTTAGATCTAATTCCTGCAATATGTCCGGAAATTTTTTCAATTAAATCAATCTGGTCAGCTGCTATTTTCTTGAAATTAGTGCCAAAAATTTCTTTTAAGCCTTTTACATTTTCAATTAAGGTATTTTGATATTGTATTGCTGTAGGCACCACATGGTTTCTAGCAATATCACCCAATACCCGCCCTTCAATTTGAATTCGCATCGTATATTCTTCTAATTCAATCTCGTGACGTGCTTCAACTTCTATCTTACTCATCACTTCCATTTCATCATATAGATCGATCACTTTTTTAGAAATCTGCACCTTTAAAGCCTCTGGGGTTGTTTTATTATTACTTAAACCTCTTTTTTTAGCTTCTTTTTCCCATTCATCGCTATATCCATTTCCTTCAAATAATATCTTTTTTGAGGCTTTGATATATTCTCTTAATACATTAAAAACAGCTTCATCTTTCTTTAAATTCTTTGCATCTATTAATTTATCAACTTCAACTTTAAACTCTTTTAATTGTTTTGCGACAATGGTGTTTAGAACTGTCATTGATTTTGCACAATTTGCTATTGACCCTACTGCCCTGAACTCAAATTTATTACCCGTAAATGCAAATGGTGATGTTCTATTTCTATCAGTATTGTCTAAAAGTACATCAGGAATTTTGCCAACAACATTTAATTTTAAATCTGTTTTTTCTTCGGGTGAAAGTTTTCCTTTAGTTACACTTTCTAAATCTTTAAGCACTTTTGTTAGTTGTGCTCCAATAAATACTGAAATTATTGCCGGTGGTGCTTCATTTGCACCTAATCTATGATCGTTACTCGCTGAGGCTATAGACGCTCTTAATAACTCTTCATTATCATTAACCGCTTTTATTGTATTAATAAAGAATGTTAAAAATTGAAGATTACCCATAGGATTGCTTCCAGGACCTAATAAATTAACTCCGGTATTAGTTGCTAATGACCAGTTATTATGTTTTCCCGACCCATTAATTCCGGCGAAGGGCTTTTCATGTAATAATACTTTAAAGTGGTGATGAGAAGCTACTTTACCCATAACATCCATCAATAATGAATTATGATCTACCGCTAAATTAGATTCTTCATATATGGGTGCCAATTCGAATTGATTTGGTGCGACTTCATTATGACGTGTTTTCACAGGAATGCCTAATAACATACATTCTTGCTCAAGATCTCTCATAAAATCTAATGCTCTTTTCGGAATAGAGCCAAAATAATGATCATCTAATTGTTGTCCTTTAGCTGATGAGTGTCCTAACAATGTTCTTCCTGTTAAGGTGATGTCTGGTCTTGAAGCTGCAAATGCTGCATCAATTAAAAAATATTCTTGTTCCCAACCTAAAGATGCTGTTACTTTTTTAACATTTTTATCAAAATATTTACATACAGCAGTTGCCGCATTATCTACTGCATGAAGTGCCCTTAACAATGGTGTCTTATTGTCTAATGCCTCCCCGGTATAGGCTACAAATATGGTAGGTATACACAATGTTGAACCATAAATAAATGCCGGTGAAGTTGGATCCCAAGCGGTATAGCCTCTGGCTTCAAATGTATTTCTTATGCCTCCGTTAGGGAAACTTGAGGCATCTGGTTCTTGTTGTACTAATTCACTACCACCAAAACTTTCAATTGCATTTCCATCTCCAATAGTTTCAAAAAAAGCATCATGTTTTTCTGCAATTCCTCCGGTTAATGGCTGAAACCAATGGGTATAATGTGTTGCTCCTTTTGATAAAGCCCAATCTTTCATTGCTGATGAAACTTGACCCGCAATTTTTCTGTCAATCTTAGTACTGTGATCAATAGCACTCATTACACCTTTGTAAGCGTCTTTAGTTAGATATTGACGCATTGTATCTTTATTAAATACGTTTTTACAAAACAGAGAAGATCGTTTTTTATTCTCCTTCACTTTTACAGGCTTTCTGTTTAGTGTCTCTTTTAAAGCATTAAATCTGATTTTTGACATAATTATATAAAATAAGTTAAATAAATTTTAAAGTGAATCGCAAAATTAACTAAACATTTTATTCATTTTGATATTTTTACCGTATATTTTTTAGGGTGTTCATAAAATTATTAACAATTTAGATATTTACACCCCTAAATTATTGATAGTTTATTCAAAAAAACTACTTTTGTGCTTATTTTTATTAAAAACCTATTTTATGAGTAAAACTAAATTAGAGTATATATGGTTAGATGGTCATCAACCAACTCAAGAGTTAAGAAGTAAAACCAAAATTGAAAATGATTTTAGCGGTAAACTAGAAGATTGTGATATATGGTCTTTTGACGGCTCTTCAACTGAACAGGCCGAAGGAGATTCGTCAGACTGTCTATTAAAACCTGTTGCTATTTATCCAGATCCAGCAAGGCGTAATGCATATTTAGTAATGAGTGAAGTATTAAATGCTGATGGAACTCCTCATGAATCAAATGCAAGAGCAACCATTGATGATGATGATGATGATTTTTGGTTTGGTTTTGAACAAGAATATTTCTTAATGGATACTAAAACAGGCTTGCCTTTAGGTTTCCCAAGAGGAGGATTCCCCGGATCACAAGGAAAATATTACTGTTCTGTTGGCGGTAGATATACCTGGGGTAGAGATTTTGTTGAAGAACATGCTGATCTTTGTATTGATGCCGGACTTAACTTTGAAGGTATCAATCAGGAAGTTGCACCGGGTCAATGGGAATTCCAATGTTTTGCTAAAAGTGCCAAAACTGCCGGTGATGAAATTTGGATAGCCAGATACTTATTGAATAGATTGACAGAAAAATATGGTTACTATATAGAGCTTCACCCTAAACCAATTAAAGGAGACTGGAATGGTTCTGGTATGCATGCAAATTTTTCTAATACAACATTAAGAACTTGTGGATCTAAAGAAATTTATGAAAAAATATGTGAAGCTTTTAGACCTGTTACCAAAGAACATATTGCTGTTTATGGAGCTTTTAATGATGAGAGACTTACCGGGTTACATGAAACTGCCCATGTTTCTGACTTTAGCTATGGAATTTCAGACAGAGGAGCATCTATAAGAATCCCTATTATTACAGTTGAAAAAGGGTGGAAAGGTTGGTTAGAAGATCGTCGTCCGGCATCTAATAGTGATCCTTATAAAATTGCCGGAAGAATTATTAAAACTGTAAATTCTGCTAAAATTTAAATAATTGGTTTATAATATTAATATTTTTAAAAAGCTTCGAAATTAAATTTTGAAGCTTTTTTATGTCTAATACCAAATAAACATCAAAATGCTCGTTAAAATTCGAATTTTTAAACAATCATTTTGAAATTCATTTGGTATAAGCTTAAGAAGATTTAAAAGACAAATAAATAAAAATAATATATCCTATAAGTAATACTAATCCTTTTATACGAGAGATCTTAAACTTTTTAGGTAAAAATACCAATGGTATTAGAACTGCAGCAACCCCAAGCATCCAAAAAATATCTTTTGTTAAAATACTTTTATCTATTACTTGTATTGGTTTTATCATTGCTGTCAACCCCAAAACAGAAGCAATATTAAAAATATTTGAACCAATTAAATTACCTAAAGAGATTGCTTTTTCTCCTTTTAAAGCTGCTATAACTGAAGCTGCCAATTCAGGTACACTAGTACCAATTGCCACAATACTCAACCCAATAACACGCTCACTAACTCCTAATTTTGTAGCAATTTCTTTAGAACCACTCACTAAAAATTCAGAACCAAAATACAAGGCTGCAGCACCTATTGTAAGCCATATAAATATCTTGACATAAGAGGTTTCCATTAAAGCATCATCAATATCTTCAACTTCAACAGTTTTGTCTTTTTTAGCTTTGGCAATCATTATATATACAAATAGTATAAGAGCAATAAATAATATAGCACCTTCTATTCTGTTCAATAGATAATCATTTCTTAAAAAGTAATATAAGACCAGAGAAAACACCATCATTACCGGCCAATTCATCTTATAGAAATTTTTATCGACCATCAATGGAGAGATAATTGCTGTAATACCTAACACTAAGGCAATATTTGCAATATTTGAGCCAATAACATTACCAAGAGCCAAGTCTGGTGATCCATCTAATGCTGCCTGCAAACTCACCAAAAGCTCAGGAGCAGAAGTAGCAAAAGACACTACAGTCATTCCTATAATCAACTTCGATAAATTCAATTTAAAAGATAGACCGACTGAAGATCTCACTAAAAACTCTCCACCAATTACTAACAAGATAAAGCCTAGAATAATATAAAATACACTCATATATATTTTTAAAGCGTAAATATACTATTTGATTTTTTTAACAAACCAACCTATATGTGAAAATTTAAATAGAACTGCAAATAATTATCACTGAAAAGAATAATAAGATCTACTAAATTTTCAATTTTAAGGTTTTTTGCTATGGTTTATAACTGAGTGTTTTTTACAATAATAAAGATGAAACCTTCAAAAAATAGTCAAAAAAAGATTATTTTTATTCATTTTTAAGTAAAATTAACAAAAATAGTCCTTCAAATATTATAAAATGAAACTATAAATAGCATAAATAGTTACAATTCATAATCTTATTGAAAGCCTATAGCTTACACTTCAAATGATAAAAATTAAATATTATTACAATTTAGTATTCAAATGCATTAATTGTTTGCTTTTTTTAATTCTAATTTCAAAAAACTGCATATACTGAATAAGAATTAATTCAAACAACTTAATTATTAACCTATATACCCTAATTAATTATGATACTTTTAGTCTTTATTATTATTCAAACAATTATCAATTTATTCTAATTTGTTCTAAAACTTTAGAACTAACCCTGTAGACAGATTCACAGCTGTGACACTAAAACTTCTCTCAATCCAGGGTATTTTAAAATTTTGAGGTAATGCTCCTTATCGCAATCCTCAGACAACATATTCAATTTATTATTAACCCATTAAAACCAAAAATTATGCTAACATTTTTAGGAACATTAATCATTATTATCGGAATTTTATCACTTATTATTAAACCAATTATCAAAAACAATAAAGTTATCAATTGGTTTACCAAAAAGCGAAGTATACAATTTATTGCAGTAGGCATTCTTTTGAGCATATTCACAGGAATCTTCTTTTATGCAGAACCGGGTACCGCCTATGCAGTACAATATCCTTGGGGAGATCAAAAAGCTGTTTTCCGTCAAGGTATCCATACTAAAATGTGGGGAAGATTAATCCCAATTCAGTTTGAAATGCCTATTAAGTATGTAATTCCGAATAAGGATGGTGACCTTGGTGATCAAAGTCAATATGCTTATATAGATGCCGCAAGACATTGGGAGTTTAATGATGCCGTAAAAGGTAAAATTGCTACCTCAATTGTAATAAGTATTAATATAAGCAATGAGAATCAATTCTTATCGGTTGCTGATAGAAATAAAACTGAAAAGAATTTAATTCGCTCGCGTATTATTCCAAATATTGATCAGTCAATTAAAAATACTTGTAAGCTAATGGCAGCTCAAGATTATATTTCTGGTCAAGCAGCCGACTTTGATAGATACTTTCAAGACCAATTAGAAAACGGAATGTATGTGTTAGAAGAGTTCAATCATGAACAATCTTCTGATGTAATTGGCGATAGCTCTGTTGTAAGAACAGTCGTAAATAAACAAGCTCGTCAAAAAAGATTTAAGATTAAGTATAAAAACGGCGAGCCTGTTCGTGTAAAAGGAAATTCTTTAAAATCTTATGGATTGACAGTAGTTCAAGCTGTTGTTAATGAGATTGATTGGGAACCAACTTTTGACAAACGTTTACAATTGCAGAAAGAGGAAGTTGCCCAAACGCAGCTTGAAAAACAACAAGCAGAGCGTGAGTTTTACAGAGCGCAAAAAGAGAAAGCTAAAGGTGAAGCTGAAAAAACTGCAGAAAGAGCCCGATTAGAAAAAAAGCAAATTCAACAAACGATTGCTGCTGAAACTAAAGCAAAAGTTGCAGAATTCAACTTGACTGAAGAAAAGAAATTGTATGAAGTTGCCATTTTTAAAGCTAAAACCAGAAGAACCCTAGCCGATGCTCAGGCTTATGAAAATACAAAACTGGTAAGTGCAGGATTAACCCCTCAAGAACGCGCTGAATGGAATTATAAAACTGCCGTAGGTGTTGCTTCAGAACTGAAAGAATTAAGCTTACCAACAACCTACATAGAGAATGGTGGTAAATCTAATAGTAATGGAAATTTATTAGAATCATTAATAGGTGCTGAACTCGCTAAAAAAATGATAACCACACAAAAGTAATTCTTTAATATAAAATTAAACTCTTGCCTAAATAGAATCAAGGCAAGAGTTTTTTATTTAGTTTTGCTGTATGAAAAAGTCTTTATTTAAATTCTTGGCTAAAACTAATAAAATTTTACTCCCAAGCTTATCTAAAAGAAATTTAGACATGAGCAAAGCTTCAAAATTTCAATTGGCTTTAATAGGTTGGAGGTACTTTATTACTAAAAGATCTCTTGATTGAATAAATTCTTTAAAAGCTTTTCTATTATAGTTAAAAGAAATATATTTGCAACCCAAAATTACAAGGCCTCGTGGCGCTCCCGATAGCTATCGGGATGAATAAGCGCATCTGCTTGACACAGATAGGTAAATGTCAAAAAATAAAGGCCTCGTGGCGCAACTGAATAGCGCACTTGATTACGGCTCAAGAGGTTATAGGTTTGAATCCTATCGAGGTCACAAATGAATCAAAAAACGATTCAAAATTGAAAGCGAGCAAAATAAGAAAGCTCACTTTTTTATTTTGTAAGATTGAGATTTTAAAATGCTAAGTATTTGGTTTTTTGATTCTCAGCATGGATTTCAAAAGGATCATGGAATAATCCTATCGAGGTCACTACAAGCATAAAACCTGTAATTTTCAATTACAGGTTTATTATTTTGAAATGATTGAAATGAAACTTCAAAATCATGAAGCTTGATTTTTTGATTTTATAGGTTTTTGATTTTCAAAGCGGAGCTTTGTAGGATGAGTGTGCCAAGCGAAATCAATCCTATCAAGAAAAACTTTAAAGAATCATCATAAAGTAATCCTGATTAGCATAATATTTAGCTTTCCTCTTTCAATCCCTCAGAAGCCTCTCTTTTATTGCTCAATAAAAATATTACAGCACCAACAACAACTAATGCAATTTTAATAATCCATGCTGTCGTTTCTCCCCAGCTATAAATCCAAAATAAAACTTTTGGAACTCGACCTAAAAAGTCTAAAACAATTGCTAGTACTCCAATAATGAAAATGAATGAACCGATTTTTGACATAATAATATAATTTAGTTAAATACAAAGGTGGAGTATATAAAGATTAGAAAATATCCTATGAATAGTGAAATTCACCTCACTGTTTTCAGGGATGTAGATATTTTTATTTAATCTAAAAATAAAAAAGCCCACCATAAAGTGGACTTTCTTAAAACTAAACTATCAAACTTAAACTATCTTTATATTTTTTATTATAATCTTTAATTTAGAGGAGAAAGGATTTGCATTCTTTCAGTTTCTTTTGGGAGTAAAAGTTGCCTCAATTTTTTGGGGAGACAACTTTCACATTTTTCACATAGCAAATTTCCCAATTTATGTTGCTTTTAATTCTTTGAAAAACTGTTCTAAATAAATGTTTCTTTTTAGTGACTTTATAAAAGTTTACTTTATGTTTCACTTATTTTAATCGTTCAGATTTTCTTCAATATTTCAATTAACTATTAAAAGCTCAATTTTTTTTCGAGTCTATTATTATGACTCTTCGTATATAAAACAACAATCGTGCAAAAAGTCCTACCTTTTAAATAATTTTTTTTCATGAAAAATGAGAATATACTGTAAACTTCTGTTTATAAGTTGTTTATAATTAAAAAAATCTATGATTTTTTATTATTATTTTTTATTAGCTCTACTCATTTCATAATTATTCCACTTAAATTAAGTGTTTAAAAAAGAATTCTGGTATACATAAAGAGATTAAAAATAAACTTACTTTAATGCCTTTTTAGGTAAGAAGAGTATAATTTAGATATAGAACTCATCTTAGGTTCTACTATTAGCTGCAAAATCACTCCCGAAGCCTCAGGATTGTCCTCTAATTTTGTATTTTCTTCGCACCGTCCGCCAAAGGCGGATACTGTTCAAAAAACACTTCATTAGAGAACAAAAGCATTCCCAAATCCTCTGGGTTCGCTTAAATACCGTAACCCAAGATGGGTTCATAAACTATTAAAAAAATCCAAAACATAACTTAGATGAATCAAGTAATTTATTAATAATTCAATTATATCTCAAAATAATGCATAAAAAAACTGTCTTAACTCACCATAGCGTTAAGACAGTTTACCCCTTTGTTAAATTAATGTTATAGTATATTTAACTTTTTAATTTTTTGATTAGTATTATTTCACTATTCATATATTAAACAACTAACTTTTAAAAACTCCTACCCCTTTGTAGATTTTTTTTAAAGCTTAGCATATAACTCTTTGAATTTCAGCATAATTGGTATTCTGATTCTGGTAGAATCCCAAGCTAAAACCATTTGTACAAGATCTTTCTTTTCTTTAAAAGCGATAGAAAACACTTCTATACTTTCTGCTTTACTCGATGGAATTGTAATTTTGGCGACATCAAATATAGGATTGTATTGATAAGCCCCCCCTACATCAAGGTTCGAACTTAAAATCACTTCCCATTCTTTTTTTCTTGGAATAGTAAGCAATACATAGGTGCCTGCTGGCACTTTTACATCACCAAATAAGATGTCTTTATAAAATTTTATTTCAGTTGCTTCATTAGCTCCTGTTTTCCATATTTTTCCGTATTGTACTATGTTTCCAAAAACCTTTTGTCCATTTTTTTGTGGTCTCCCATAAATTACTTTTACTAAAGGTGGTGTAACCTTATTTAATCTATAGTAAGCAATATCATGTGGCGCTTCATCTAAATCTTTAAAATTTTGAGCAGACATATTCGTTTTTAACAGTATAGCTATTAATAAAAATATCACAATCTTTAATACTGTTTTTGGTTTTATCATTATTAAATTTATTTCGTTAATGAGCAATAATTTGCACTAGTTTACTGTTATTATGTTGTTTCTTTATTATTTAAGCGTAACATACTAAATTCAGAATTGTTACTTTTGTTAAGTATTAAAGATTAACATCAATTAAACAATCAACTTAAAAGAAACCCTACCTATTAGTGTAGAAAATTCTAATAAATAATGTTAAAGACCTTAAATACACATATTTGCGAAGAACATGTTTTCTCAAAAATATTTAATACCCTCTCTAATGATGTATATAATTTTTTACGTTATAAATATGGTGATGGCTTAAATCCTAGAGATAAAGTTCAAGAAGCATTTATTAAACTTTGGGACAATTGTAAGAATATAAGTCCTGAAAAAGCAAAATCCTTTTTATTTACTACAGCAAATAATATGATGTTAAATGAGTATAAACATCAAAAAGTTGTATTAAAACATCAGCAAGCAAAACCTAAAAATTATACTAATGAAAGTCCTGAATTTCTTTTAGAAGAATCTGAATATATGCAAAAGTATGAAAATGCACTTGCTAAATTAACAGAAGCGCAACGTGTAGCATTCTTATTAAATAGAGTTGAAGGTAAAAAGCATAAAGAAATTGCCGAAATGTTAGGTATCTCAAGAAAAGGTGTAGAGAAAAGAATTTATGGCGCCTTAGAAAAATTAAGAAAAGATATTGAAGGTATTTAAAAATTTAATACTTTGTGGGTAGGAATATTTAAAAGTAAATTGTTCTATATAAAAGGGAAAGAAAATATATAATGATTAGTAAGGTAGGAAGAAAGTAACTACAGTTGTTATATATATACGAGATAGAAATTGTTATGAATAATAGAAAATTATTGAAATGAAAGAGCACTTAATACAAAAATGGTTAGACGGCGAATTAAATAATGCCGAACTACAGGCATTCAAAGAATTGCCTGAGTATGAATCTTATACGAAGCTTTCTGAAACAGCAAAGCTTTTTAAAGACACATCATATAATGTTGAATTAGAATTAGAAAAATTAAATTCTATAATCAAAGACCGCAAACAGCCTGAACAACAACCTGTAAAAGTTGTACAAATGCAATGGATTAAACCATTGTTACGTGTTGCAGCTATATTTATTATTGGTTTGGTTGTATATTATTCGCCAATTTATGGTGATAGCACAACAATAGTTAAAACCTTAGCAAGCAATACTACAACCATTGAATTACCCGATAATTCTGAAGTTAAACTAAACGCTGCTTCTTCTATAAAATATAGTAAGAAAAAATGGAAAAAGAACCGAGAAGTTAACTTGGTTGGTGAAGCTTATTTTAAAGTTGAAAAGGGTTCACAGTTCGATGTAGTAACTTGGTTAGGAAAAGTTAGTGTTTTAGGCACACAATTTAACGTTAAACAACGCGTTAATTATTTTGAAGTAATCTGTTATGAAGGCTTAGTAAGTGTTTCATATAAAGGAAAAGAAATTAAACTTCCTGCAGGTAAATCTTTTAAAATAATTGATGGTAAAATTGTTGAAGGACAAACTAAAGATAGTGTACCTTCATGGGCGCAAAAAAGTATTAGTAGTTTTAAAAGTGTTCCTTATGGCGAAGTAATTAAAGAGTTTGAAAGACAGTATAATGTTGTAATAGAAGCAAAAAACATAGATACAACGCAATTATTTACCGGAAGTTTTACTAATAAGGATAAAGAATTAGCTTTAAAATCTATAACATTACCTTTACAATTGAAGTATATTAAAAAAGATAGCGCAAAAATAGTTCTCACAAAAGAGTGATAAAAAAAAAGCTACTACTTAGTTTTATTTTTTTATCCTTTTTTTGTTTATCAACTCTTACCGCTCAAACTAAAAAAGGAAAGCAACCACTTATCGAAGTTTTAGAAGAATTACACTCACGTTTTGAGTGTAATTTTTCTTATATAGACAAAGTTGTAAGAGGTATTTCAGTTGAACCCCCAGATACAAAGCTAAATTTAAAACAAGCTGTAGATTATTTACAGACCAATACTCCACTACAATTTACCGTCTTAGGCGAAAACTTTATAGCTATAACACTCAAAAAAGGTAATTTTTCTATTTGTGGTTATTTAATTGATATAAGCAGCAATGAAACTATTCAAGGTGTTGTTATTCAAACAAAAAGTATTTCAACAATAAGTGACAAACAAGGTTATTTTAAATTAGATAGGATAACAAAAGAAGATATTGTTAATTTCAGGCATTTAGGCTATGAAATGTTCACAGAATATGCCAAAACATATAACACCAAGCAATGTGAAACAATCTACCTGACTTCAAAAACAGAAGATCTAACTGAAATTATCTTAAGCAGTTATCTTACTAACGGTATCAATAAAATTATTGATGGTAGTATTTCTATAAATTATAAAAATTTTGGTGCTGTTCCCGGGTTAATAGAGACTGATGTATTACAAACCATACAGGCATTATCAGGCTTTCAAAGTATTGACGAAACGGTTTCGAATATTAATGTACGAGGAGGCACACATGATCAAAATTTAATTCTTTGGGACGGAATAAAGATGTACCAAGCAGGTCATTTTTTCGGACTTATCTCCGCTTTAAATCCACGTATAACAAAAAGGGTCACATTGATTAAAAATGGTTCGGCGGCATCATATACTGATGGTATTTCAGGCACCATAGATATGAAAACTGACAATACCGTAACTAAAAATTTAAGTGCTGAGATAGGTCTCAACTTTATCAATGCTGATGTATTTATTGATCTTCCTATAAATAAAAACTCATCCGTACAACTAGCATCTAGAAAATCTTTTAGTGAGTACTTAAACACTCCTACTTACAGTCAATATTTTGACAGAGCTTTTCAAAATACTGATGTGGTTACAAGTACAAATAATACCAATAGTACTGACGAAAAATTTGATTTTTATGATGTGAGCTTAAGATGGTTATACAACATTACAGACAATGACCAGATTAGAATTAACCTTCTCAATCTTGATAATACCCTCACTTTTACTGAAAATGCTTTTGGTGGTGGATTATCTGCTTCACGCCCTAGTTCATTGAATCAGAGTAATCTTGCCGGAGGCATCCATTATGATAGAAAGTGGAATGATAATTTTAAAACCTCAGTACAACTCTATGGTTCAAATTATAATTTAGATGCTAAGAATTTTGACATTATCAATGAAAAAATTATAACTCAAAATAATGAAATTATTGAAGCAGGACTACATATAAATTCTAGTTATACCTTAAACGATCATATAACTTTAAATAATGGCTATCATTTTACTGAAACCGAAGTCATAAATACTGAAAAAGTAAACTTTCCTGTAGTTGATATTAAAATTAAAGAAACTATACAAACACACGGATTGTTTTCAGATATTGGCTATAGTACAGAAGATTTTAACACACATATTAAGTTTGGAGTACGTTTAAATTATATAAATGCGTTTAAAAAATTTATTGTTGAACCAAGATTGAGTTTGAATCATCGATTAACTGACAAAATTTCGTTAGAAATATTAGGTGAATTTAAAAATCAGGTCACAACACTTCAAACCGATTTTAGAAATGGTTTTTTAGGTCTTGAAAGCCGCAGGTGGACATTGGCAAATAATAACGATATTCCTATTCTAAAAAGTAAACAAATTTCAATTGGATCTAATTATAATTATAAAGGGTTAATGATTAGTACCGATCTTTATTATAAAAAAGTTGATGGTATTACTTCGCAAAGTCAGAATTTTCAAAATCAGTATGAATTTTCAGAAACCAATGGTAGTTATAATGTAAAGGGTTTTGATTTTATCATCAATAATAAATTCAATAAATTCAATACTTGGTTAGGTTATTCTTTGGCTGATAACAATTATGTTTTCA
>CAYXAZ010000068.1:0-19091 GCA_964463085.1 uncultured Flavobacteriaceae bacterium
AAGATTAAAAAACGTTGGACGTCTCAACGGAACAAGAGTAAATAATCCTTTTAAAACATTACAAGGGACAGCTTCAAAATCTGCCATAGTTGAACTTATGTATGCCCTCGATGAATACAAGGCAATTAATTATGGTAAGTCTAGCCTTAAAGAAACTGCTACTATACTTCAACAGATCTTTAATATTGATTTAGGAGATTTCTACAAAGTATATGCAGAGATTAAAACTAGAAAAATAAGCCGCATAAAATTCTTAGATGACCTCTCAAGAGGACTCCTATCCAGAATGGATAAAGATGACAGTTAATCCCTTATTAAAATGTTAAATTATCACCTGACCTCCGGTGAACAGGTGATTTTATTCTTCCATTACTATTCAAATTTGCATAAAAGAAGTCAAATCAAAAGAGTATTTATTGAGTAGGTCATTAAAAAATAAAACTCTTTACTAAATGAATAGTTATGCCGGCAAGTATTGTTACTTTAGAGGACTTAGATAATTTTAAAACAGAATTCCTAAAAGAAATCGAAGAACTTTTAGTAAGCAATGACAGGATTACCATAGACAAATGGATCAAGTCTAATGTAGTTATGACTAAGTTGGGTATAAGCCCGGGAACACTTCAAAATTTTCGTATAAATGGAACTTTACCATTTTCCAAGTTAGGCGGTATCATTTATTATGATGAAGAAAGAATAAATGAAATATTGATTGATAATTGTAATAACGATAAAAGCTAAAGCCATGAAAATAGCAACATTCAATATTCAAAATATATTTCATCGTGATACGCATTTGGTAAAGCAGTATGCAGGAGAAAACATGGAAGTATGGACAGAGGAATTTGAAAGCCTAATGTGTAATTATAGATCCTGTGAAAAAGAGTACACAAGAATGCGAGAATTATCAGTCTTGCTGGGCTTTCATAAACCTACCTATGAACCTTATCTAAGCATGAGGCGAAAATCAGGACAACTTCATGTACAAAAAGGTAAATTTTCACGAGAATATAAAGCCAGTCATTTAACCGATTGGAATGGATGGATCAGGTTAAACACAATACCGATTAACGAAATAGCAATTCAAAACAAAGCCAACGTAATAAAGGATGTTGACCCTGACATTTTACTCTTACAAGAGGTTGAGGATAGAGCTTCTTTAGTAGAATTCAATAAAGAATTTCTTTCAAATGATGATACCCTAAGATTTGAACAAATCATTTATTTAGAAACAAACGATAGTTATGGTAGGGGAATGGGGATATTAACCAAGAAAGGATATCAAATAGAATCCATAAAAACGCATGTCAATGATTTAGACAAAAGCGGAAACCTTCTTTTCGATAAGGATTTTCAGCAATATGAGATAAAAACACCTTCAGGTAAAAACTTGTCCATATTGGCAGCTCATTTGATTGAAGGCTCTCTAGATTCAAAAGAATCAAACAGTAAACGAAAAATACAATCTCAGAAAATTGCAGAAGTATATAAAAACCTTCAAGAATCAAATAATCTTATTGCAGTTATCGGTACACTTAATGCTCCCAGTTATAGTGATTCCATTTCACCTTTATTAAAAAGTGTTGATTTAAAGGATGTTTCCAAACATACTACTTTTGATACTGATTCGGACAAGAATAAAAACTTGAATTTTTCCCTAATGGATGCAATGGGTATAAACATTAAACAAAGAGACTATTTATTACTTTCACCGAAACTTTATAAAAGTGTCAAAGATTGCGAATTGTATCGAAAAGGAATTTGGCAAAAAGAACGACTACAATGGGCTATATACAAATCAATTCTAAAAGAGAGGCATGCAGCTAGTCAGCATCCATTGATTTGGAGTGAATTTTGATTTTATAGAATTGATATAAAAGATGTAAAACTTACAATCTTTTTTCTCTTATGCACCTATTGAATTTTGAATATCTTTTTTAAAGTCTATTTTTTAAATAGCCATAAATAATTTCGGATTTATTATTTAAAATTGATTTTATTGTTAATAAGTTTTATACTTCATCGACTATACGGACGAAAGGTTTTTCAAATAATTGCGATTTTAATCATTTTTATTACAGTTTTCACTTACTTTAATTACAGTTTTCCTGTAAATCCTTTATTTTAAAGGTTTTTTTCAGAAAAAAGCATCTTTAAATAATACTTTTTTTATACATTAGCTTTGCTCTAATTACAAATAAAGGGGAGGCAAGAGTCAGCAATTTGTTAATAGTTAGGGAAACAACCTAATCACAATATATATTTATATACTTAATTTTAGATTATGTATAATCTAAAATTAAGTATTATGAGAAAATTAGTAATTGCAGTAATTGCATTGTTTATGTTTCAGTTTGTATTGGTAAGTTGTGAGGCAGAAGACCAAGAGTTTAATAAAAATGTTGAACAAGTTAAAAATGAAACTAAATCAGTTGTTCCCGGTAACGCCGGAGGGGGAGACGATGATGACGAAGAGGACGGTAGCTAACATTATAAAGGTTTTAGTTATAGGTATTCTCGTTGTTTTAGCATCGAGAGTACCATTTCTTCATAAAAAACATGAATTTGTTAATAGTGCTAATTCAGTTGAATACAAAACTCACAAATCCAAGTATAAAGAGATAATCAATAGTAGAGACTTTGCTTTAGGGAATTTAGTTAACGAACTAGAAGAAGGGAGTTTAAATACAGAGCAATTTATTTTTAATCATCGAAAGGTTCAAGAATTATCTAGTTTAGAACTTAAAGAGTATACAAAAATAAAAAAACAATTGCTATCAAAATATAAGTATAAAGGATTTAATGCATATTATTTATTTCTTTTAAATATAGGATCATCTATAATGGCTTTGGTATTATGTCTACTATATTTTTACACCCTAATTAACCCGGTATTATCAAAATCCAAAAAAATTGTATTTTCCATTTATGGTAGTTTATTCTTATTTACTTCTTCTTATTTCATATTACATGCACTATATGCGGAAAGGGTATATAGTGGTGATTTTCCGGAAAATTGGTATTTAAGTATAATGCGTTATGTGCCTATCATAGTGAGTTTAACAATTCCAATATTATTTTATCATTATCGAACTATAGAACATAATCTGAAATCTGTCATTAATAAATTAATAGTATTTATTGGTAAGAGTGATAAGTATATCGATTCTGATTTAAAGAAGAAAGAACATTTAGAAGATTCATTTAAGGTATATGATGAGATTACAAAATGAGAAAAAGAAAAAGAAAAATATTAAAAGAGCTAAAAGAAAAAGGATTCTTAATAGATAGGGATACAATTAGAGATTATGAAATAAAAATAAAAGAGCAAGAACAAGAAATTAAAAAAACAAAAGATAAGGTTAGTTCTGAAATAGAAAATAGTTTTGGTTCTATATATAGCTTTATTAATTTTTTAAGAACTCTTTAATTTTTTCAGGATTATTCACTAATTCTAATAGTTTTTTTGTAACTCTAAGTTCAATCATATTTTTAAAACCTTTTTTCTGCATAAATCTATCTTCATTATTTATTACAAAATTTTCAATTACTGACAAGGATACTTTTACACCATCTATTTCTAAATAATTTAGAATACTACTATCATTTCCTAAACTTAAATATTTTTTATTTATATAATTAGTTATAGAATCAAGAGTTCTTTTTTGAGGCTTTAATGTCTCTCCATTTATAATTTTTTGAACTCCAACGGCGGTTAAGTCAGTATTTTGTTCAATTTCATACGCTGTTACATTGTACTTATCAATTAGAGTTAATGTCTCTTTTAGAAGCATTTCTCTATCATTTTTTTTTTCATTCATATTTTCCTACCTGTTATATATTGAGTTTATAAGGGTGTCAACTATATATATAAAAAGTTTGCTATATTATATAAAAAGTTATATATTTACATAACGAACTAATTCAAATTTAAAACAATTATTTGTAATAGTTGGTTAGAATGTTACATAAATAAACATTAAGAAATAAAAGGAGTAGGGGGTAATAAAACTATTTTAATTAATCAGAATAAATGGAGGATCATGAACTCAACAGGTATCTGTTGATTTTAACTGCAATGTCTATAATCACGGTTTCATTGGTTATACATGCTATAAAGAAAGATGTTTTTTTTGAAAGAACGTTCAAGTTTGTTCTCGGCATCTTAATTATAGATGTGATCTTATTAATTATTCTTTTAATTAAAATATTGCTTTTAAAACCGAATTTATTATAAAACAAAACTCCTAGTTGTATTGAACAACTAGGGGTTTTATGGTTAATTGAGCAAGGTAAATGACTAACGACTATTATCGTAAAGGGAGAAATTATGAATTATTTATACGAAAAGCTTTTAATTGTAAAAGAGGTAAAAAATATGGAGCTGACCGTTTTTTGCTCATAGAACTTTTTGAAAAAGAACAAACTAAAAATGCAATGAACAAACACACTCCATACAGTCGTCAATTATTTAAAGTAAAACTATATATTGAGAGAGCATTACTAAAATCGAAAAAGAAATATATATATATCAACTCATATATACACTTTTCATCATTACAGGTTAAATTAAGTAAAGCAAAATCTCCAAGTGATTTATCAAAAATTGCAAATGCAAGTTTGTCAAAAATAATTGTATTAGAAAATCAACTAAAAAGGAGAAATATATAATGTAACGATGTGTAAGATTTCAATAGTTAGAAGCAATACTATTCACCACCAATGACTATTTATTTTATCACTCCTGCTGAATCTGTTGCAACAAAACAGTACACTCTAAAAAGAAAGTATTTCTTCTATAATTCTTCTTTTTCTCAAAATTAACAGAAATAATTTTTCCTAATTTATAGTTTTGTTCTAGCTGATAAATGAGCTGTGTAATTTTAGAGAAGTTTCCTTTTAACGTAAAAGAAAAAGTATTTATGATTGCATTATCTGTTTTAAAAATATGAGGATTATTAAAAGTGACCACTTTAATAGAGGTAGTATCAGCCAAAGAAGTAATGGTTTTTAATAAATTATTTTGAAAAGAACTTTCAGTAGATATTTGTTTAGATTTTAAAATAGAATCATAATAAACATTCTGTTGTTTTAATCGAGTCAATTTATGAGATATATTTGTAAATAAGTCTTGTTCCTTTTTTAACTGATGGTATTTATTTTTTAATTCAAAAGTGTTGGAAAAAGACAATAGATATCCTGCCCATAGTAAAATTACTATTCCAATCAAAAGGACAATATTTTTTTGTTTTAAATTCACTTCCTTAATTCAATTTGCAATTCAAATACTGTAGCTGTTTTTTTACCAGTACCATATTCTTGAATCATCACTTTTTCAATCCAATTTTGTTGTTCTAAGATATTGATCCAATTAGAAAAATTGCTGCTACTATTTGACCTTCCTTTGATGATAATGATATACTCTTGAATTACAATTTGTTTTTGCTTTTTAATACTTTTCTTCAACGGTTGAAATTGTATTTCAGAAAGAATAATAGAATGAGGCAATGCCTCAGCTATTTGATCTAAATACCAAGAAGATCTAGAAGAAGTCAATGAAAAATTAGTGACCAAACGCTCTTTTTTATCAACTTGATCTGCAAGTTTAATAAATGAATTTTTGTAGGATTTATTTAGTTCAAGTTCATTGTTTAAGCTATTAATTTCAGTAGAATAATGGCTAAAAAATAAGAAACTCACTAATAATAAAAGAAATACTATACTTAAACCAACTTTTAAACCAAGGTCAAAAATTTGTTTGTGTTTAAAATTATCAGAAAGATCATTGCTTAAATGTTTAAAATTAGAAGTAGTTGTTTCCTGATGGGTATAATATGCAATAATACCTGCTAATGGTAATACCTGCTTATTGGTAAGTTTTAAACCATTGATAGTATAGTTGGTAAGAGAATTGTTATCCAATTTTTCAATACTGGAGATGCTATTTTCTAAAAAGATGAGGCTGGCATTTGAAGAGTTGATAGTACTTTTCTTGACATAGGAACTCAATTGAGAGCCAATTAAATTTCCTAAAGAAAAATCAATAACATTAAACCCGAGTACATTGTATTCTTTTAAAATACTGTCTATATACTCTTTTCTACAGATAGCAATAAATGTACTATCATTTGAAGTGTAAATTTCATAATAAAAATCTTCAATTTTTAAATTGGGAAAAGCGAGTGCAATTGCTTTTTGGGAGGTGTCATTGACACCTTTTAATACTTTAAAGAGAATTTGTTCATTATTGATGATTAAAAATAAATGCTGCCCTTTTTGTAATTGATTATTAAGGTTTGAAATTTTATCACACTCAAATGTACTTTCAATCAACAATTCACCTTTCTTCTTTCTAAGTATGAGTGCATTTAATGTTTTTTTACCATCAGTAATGGTGTGCTCTATTCCGTAGAATAGATTTCCAAATTTACCATATGTCAATAATTGAGGTAACATTATCTGATAATAGTAGGTTTGATCAATACCGTTAGCTTCTTTTTGGTATCCTCACGTTTTTTGTTGCTAAATAGCCATTTTATGACAGGAATTCTAGCCAGTAACGGCACTCCGGTACCTGTATCATTTTTTATTTTTTCTTCGAGTCCACCTAAAATCACCATGTCTTGGTCTTTTACTCTGATGATTGAATTAAATTCCCTTGAATTTACACCTGGAGGCGCATCATCAGCAACTTTAGTTCCATTAAAGCTAGACTGAATGACATTGATGTCTAAGGTTATTTGTCCGTCGCCCGATACCATTGGTTTAATATTAATGGCAAATTCAGCATCTATAGGTAGATAATTTGTAATTGTTGAAGTTTGAGGGTTTTGACTGCCAATAATATCACGTTGGGTAACCGCATAATAGGTGGTCTCACCAATTGATAAATTGGCACGATGTCCATTTAAAGCAGATAGTTTAGGAGCAGATCTTATTTTAATATTACCATTGGTTTCCATCGCCTTTATTTTAGCAAAAAAGTTAGGTACAACTTGCCCTAGATTCCAGGAACCGAAACCACTAAATCCACCAATAATTCTATTGACAGTATTAGCGCCGAGTGTCAAATCAGTTGTTGGGTAAATTCCACCTTGAGTTGTTACAGGTTCATTACCAATGCCCCAGCTTACACCAGTCTCAACAGTTGCAGACCTATTGACCTCTAACAACATTACTTCAATTAAAATAACAGGAACAGGCTTGTCAATATATTCGATAAACTTTTTAAAACGTTCAATGTTTTGGCTCGGCCCGCTAACAATAAAACTATTGAGTTCAATATCAACACTAACTTTTAGATCTTTAATGACATCATCGGGTAATATATTAATTAAAGATTCGAGTTGATTATTTCGATTGGAAAATGTACCGGTTCTATTGGTATTTATAGTTTGTCGATTGTTATTTATACCTTGCCTATTAGTATTAAAATTTTGATTGTTATTGCCTTGATTTGTATTATTCCCATAAGCATTAATTCGTCCGGCTCTTCTTCCTAAACCGCCAGAGGAAGACATGACTTCAATAGAACGATGCATCAACGGTATAGTAACAGCGTCACGCAATGAAATTTGTTCTTTTTTACCAAAATAATACATGTCATCTTCTTTTTTATAAGCATAATCCGTATTTTCTAATATTTTATCGAGTAGTAGATCATAACTGATGTTCTCCGCCTTTACTGTAGCAGTTCCTGCTCCGTCTAAAGGAGAAAATGTAAACATATTTTTATTCAATTCATGCCCAATATCATATACTATGGTGGCAATAGAGGTGTTTTCAAAGTCAACATTCAATAATTGACTGACAGAGTCAGCTTCAAAAAAGAAATTAGAACGCTTGCTACGTTGAGGACGCGGTTGTTGTTTTTCGCCTGCCTTAGGAGCTAAATTATTAGAAGCAATGGTATTGCTCTCAAACAAATAATAATTATCTCTGGTTTTAGTCACTATAATATTATTGGCAAAAGCAATCTTATCAAGTGCACTGTCAAAAGGCATGTATTTGATATAACTTGTCAATAACAGGTTACTCATACCAGGAGCAAAGACTAAGTTTTTACCCGTTTTATCCATAATCTGTTTAAAAGCAATGTGTAATGTGTCTTGTTGTAGGTCTATGCTAAGATTATCAGAAACAGGATCATATTTAATAGGAATTGTACGATGTTTTAGTTTTTGCTCTATGAATTTATATATGGATAGGATATTACCCGTAAAGTTGATATTTAGATCATATTCTTTACATACAAAGATCAGCACATCGGCTACCGTAGCATTTGAAAAGTTGTTGCTAATGCTAATTTGATTTAGATCAGGATGAATATTGACATTGATATTATGTGCTGTAGCCAAAGCCTGTAAAAAGTCAGACAATGCCACATTATTGACATTGATCTCTGCTTTTTGACTGAGTCCCGGTGCATCAATGATGATACTTTCCAATTTGGTTTTGAGTTGCTCAATCCGATTTTGTTGCGCTGAAAGGTTTGTAGCCAAACAGACAAAAAAAAGGACTAATGCAAATTTTAGATTTATATAATTTTTCATCTTTTTCTTGATCTTAAATATTTTAAAAAAATAACTAATCCGTTAATAACGGAAAGACTTCTTCTATAGAGGTTTCTCCATTGATAACTAATTTTAAAGCATTCACTTTTAATGTTGCAATTTTTTTGTTGATGAAATAATCATCAATTTCCAGCACGTTATTTTTAATATGCCGGGTTAATTCTTTGGTAATGGGTAATATTTCATAAATAGCCTTTCTACCGGCATAGCCGGTATGGAAGCATTGCTCACAACCAACAGCTTTATAATGTTCAATTAGATCTTTCGGAATTAAAAAACCTTCAGGAGCATCTCCAGATGCTTCTGTTTTAGCTTTACAATGATTGCATAACAAACGCACCAAACGTTGTGCAACACTTACTTTGAGAGTACTGGCAATTAAAAAAGAAGGCACACCCATATCTATCAATCTTGAAATAGTTGCCCATGCTGAATTGGTATGTATGGTCGATAAAACCAAATGCCCTGTCAATGAAGCCCGAATAGCCATATTTGCAGTGGCTACATCTCTAATTTCACCCACCATAATAATATCAGGATCTTGACGTAAAAAGGTGCGTAATGCTTTGGTAAAATCTAAACCAATATTTTCTTTCAATTGTACCTGACTTACACCTTCTAAAGTATATTCAATAGGATCTTCAATAGTTACAATATTGGTATCATTGGTATTTAATAATTTTAAGGTAGCATAGAGGGTAGTGGTCTTACCCGAACCGGTTGGTCCGGAGATCAAGACAATACCATTTTGATTTTTGACACTACTTTTATAACGTTTTAATTCTTCTTCGGTAAAGCCTAAGATATCTAGTTGAATATTGGTGGCATCTTTAGAAAGTAAACGCAATACCAATTTTTCACCATATAAGGTAGGCAATGAAGAAACCCGAATATCATATTCCTCGGTTGGCGTGTTGATCTTGATTCGACCATCTTGAGGCAATCGTCTTTCTGCAATATCCAACCCGGCCTTTACTTTTAACTGATTGATAATTTTAGGGTATTCTGTTACCGGAATCACATAACGTTCTAATAGTTTACCATCTATTCTAAATCGGACACGACGCGTATTTTCAAAAACCTCAAAATGAATATCACTACTTCCTAAAGACTTTGCTTGATGAATAATGTTTAATAATAGATCTTTAGAATCACTCAATTGTGTATTGGTTACTGCCTTCGTTTTTCTATAATTTAAAGCTAAATATTTTTGAATATTTTCACTAGACGCTGATATAAGTTCTACCTGCTTTCCAAAGATGATCTGTAATTCATTGCTTAGACTAGCTTTGTTATCAACATCTGTTTTAAAAGAAAGACTACCATTGTGTTGTAGATGTGGAATGATGCGATAATGATAGGTCTGTTCAGTACTTATCAGTTGTTGTAATTCAGTGGGTATGTTAAAATCAGTCTTCATTAAAAGGCATATAGATCTGTAAAATGAAACATCCAATTAAAACTAAAAACCAATAAGAAAAATAATGCTTGCAATCCTGCCAAAGGCACACTTTTTTTTAAGAGCTTTGGTTTTAAAAATAGAAACAAAACCAAGCTAAATAATAAGGAGTAAAAAAACAATACTAGAAATGTAGCAACAGGAAAACTAATGGCTATAACAACAAAAAATAAGATATCACCTAAACCTAAAGCAGTATTCAGCGCTTGTTTTAATTTTAATTTTGAATATAAAAAGAGGATACCCATTAACACCAATAGCACTGTCAAGTTTATACTGATGTTTGATAAATATACTAGGGTATCACTCTTTAGGTAATAAAATAAATTCATAACAATGGCTAAACCTATAAGTAAAAAAAGATAAACTTTTCGTTCTCTAAAATCTTGGGCAATAACCGCCATTAGACAACATAGACATATTATTTTAAGAGCAAAAAACATAAATAGAAAAAGGATTAATTAATCTTTGATTATTTCTTTAGGCGCATCATTTTGATCTATCTCCCAAACATTAAAAACACCATCACCATCAAAATCGGTCACAGCTGTAGCACGAGCTTTAAAACTTGTATTAGAAGTTTCAATAATTTCATACCCATAGTTTGAATTACCATTTTGTTGCACCGTTTTAGGTACTTCAAAATCAATGGCATTAAAATCTGCACTATACTTTGAGTACATAAAAAAGTATTGCTTCTCCAGATTGTAAATATGTTTGAGCTGAGTCTGTGCTTCCAGGCTTTTTGTTTTAGAAATAAGGGGCATTAAATTAGGTAAAGCCAATAGTAGTAAAATACCAATAATGACCAATACTACAAGTAGTTCTTGAAGATTAAAAGCGGGTATCTTTTGAGATACAATTTTAGTAATTTTTTTCATAGATGACAGTGCTATTTTGGTTCAAACTTACATTAAAAATCAAATTTATTTTTTGCTAACAAGGAAATGTAGATGTCAAAAATTACACATTTTATACCATTTGTTAAGAAAAGTGAACCGTTTACCCGAAAAAGTATGACACAGGGTAAGTTTGGATTTTTGGATGAAAAAATGATTCTACATTAGCCGTCGAATTAACTACCATGATATTTAATAACATAAAATTTACACAATTTATAATCTGTTCATAATGAAAAAGAAGCTAATCCTTTCATTGACATTACTTTTGATCTGTCTAATTGGTAATACACAAGAATTGCCAAAAATAATACCTCCATCACCCGAAGCAGCAGCTTTAGCTAAATTTGGGGAAATACCTATATCTTATTTCACAGGTTTACCTAATATTAATATTCCTTTCTATACTATTGAACAAGATGGGCTTACTATACCTATAGGCTTAAGTTATCATGCAAGAGGAATGAAAGTTGGGGAGATTGCTCCAAGAATAGGAATGGGATGGGCATTAAATTATGGAGGTTATATATCTAGACAGACTAGAGGGAAACCAGATGAATCTTCTTTACGTGGTTTTAATGAAGTAAGAAATATGGTAAAAGCAGCATTGCAATATGACCCGTCAAATCCGAACTCGGGTTCTGCTGGTAGACGAGTTCTTTTTAATAGATATATAGATGGATATGATTTTTTTCCAGATAAATTTATGTTTAACGCGAACGGTTTAAGTGGTAATTTTATTATAAACTATGAGGATTTGCAACCTTTGATAAAAGAATACGATGACATAGAAATTACATATTCAGAAGGTACTAATAATAGAATTGAAAGTTTTATAATAACCGATAGTAATGGTAATAAATTTTACTACGGAGTATCATTAGATAATAGAAAAGCAGTTAATACAGACTATACGGAGATAAGTTATATTTATAAAGGCTTAAGTGGAGGAGGGCTTAATCAGTATGGTGGAGATATAGAGAGTCCTTTCATAAACTCATGGCAACTAATGGAAGTAATAACTCCAAAAGGTTCTTCTATAAAGTTTTATTATGAATTAGAAGAACCTCTTTATTATCAAAGATCATATGATAAATATACTCCTGGGAGTATAATAAATAATTCTAATGGTTCAACAATAAATAATCCTGTTTATGGTGGATATGTAGCAGGAAATGCATTGGTGTCAAGCCCTATGGTTGCTACTGCCTCTCAGTCATCACTTGAAAGTTATTTTTCAAAAATCCGGAGTAACCAATACCAAATTAGTGAGATAATTTTTGATAGCGGAAAAATTAAATTTATAAAAGGAACCAGTGCAAGAGAAGATCTACCGATAACTATGGGAAGTAGAATGGCATCTCCATTAGACAAAATACAAATAATGGATAATCATGATAATATAGTTAAGCAATTTCAACTCAACTATGAATATAAAACAGGAGCAATTGACGGTAATGAATTATCATCTTTAATACAGCAAGACCCAACTGCTGCTAAGCGATTATTTTTAAGCTCAATTGAAGAAACTGATGCATCAAATAATAGTAATCCTCCATATACTTTTGTGTATAATGATCAACAGGTTCCGAATAGATTTTCTAATTCTCAAGACATATGGGGATATTATAATGGAATGCCAAACGGAGAGTTTTTAACTTTTTTCGAATATGGTTCGACCACAAATAACAGAACTGTAGATATAGATAAATCTAAGGCTGGTATTTTAGAGAAAATAATTTACCCTACAGGCGGAAGTACCAATTTTGTTTACGAACATAATAAAGCAAAGCCCTCTATTGCGTATTCCCAAGTTGTCACTGCCAGAATTAACCCATTAGTAAGTAAAGATGTGGGATTAGCCCATCTAGATTATATTAATTATTATAATCAGGCAACTCAGACTTACGAAAAACAATTTGAAATAAATTATGTTTATCCTGGAGGAGGAGGAGGCATTAATGCTAATGTAAACATTCAAGTTCCAAATGGGTATTGTGACCTAAACAATCCTAATCAGTCAGCATGTAATTTTTCAATAACACTTTCAGGAAATGGTGTAACACACCAGCTATACAATGGTTCTAATTTTATCAATCATTCTGTTATTACACCAGGAACATATACGCTTAAGGTTAAGCCACAAAATCATATTCATGACTATACAAACCCAGATCATTCCTTTATAGTAGTGCTTGATTGGAAAGAACAAGAGATAGATGACTCTGTACTATTATATGCCGGAGGTAAACGTATTAAACGTATAGAGAATAGAGATAGTAATGATGATTTACTAACTTTTAAAGAGTATGAGTATAAAGATCCTTATCTAGGTGGGACTTCAGGACATCTATTTGGACTTCCAAACTTTGTAACCATTCATGGTGTATATGATAATAACAATAATGTTACTGTTTTTGTTCCTACCGGTGCTTCTCCGGGTCTCCCTGTTTCTTCAATGCAGGGTAATTCTGTAGGTTATGAATATGTTACAGAATATTATGGAGATACTAATAATAATTCAGGTAAAATAGAATATACATTTATGGTAACTCCCGATATAGGATATTACTACCAATATCCTTACAATCTACCAACAGACAATAGTTGGATTAGAGGTAAAAATACGGGAACGAAATTTTACGGTTTAGATGAAAATAATCAATACTCACTTAAAAAAGAAATAACTAATACCTACATGTATGGAGGTGTTAGGCATTCTAATTTAATTTCTAATCCAGATGTCTATTTGCAACCCAGTAGCTATTTAAGAGATGTAGATTTAAATATTTTTCAAACCTCTGAATATTTAAAAAATAATAATAATTTTAACTACCCTCTACTTGTTTGTCATTTTATAACAGGCCCTGCCAGTGACCTCAACCTCGAATATAAAGTTTATCATCTAAACGGCGGCACGCAAGATTTGATGAGTACCGTTGAGAAGGATTATTTTGATGATGGCACCGTAGAAAAAAAGACTACTTATTTTTATGATTATAATACCCATTATCAACTAGATAAATCAGAAACATTAACTCACGATGGTAAAACCATTGAGACTAAAACTGAGTACCCTGAAGATGTTATCTCAACCTCTTCATTAGGTTTTGATAATTTAGATCCAATTGTAGAGTTACCAGCAATAAATAGATTAAAAACTCAGAATAGAGTTTCAGAGCCTATCCAAGTAGAAACTACAGTTAAAAATGGTTCAACAGTTCTATCTAGAACTGTACAACGCACCAATTATAAAGATTGGGCTAATAATATAGTCTTACCTAAAGATGTTCAGACATTGAAAGGTGAATACAATAGTAGTACTAATAAACTTCAAGATAGATTGACATTTCATAGTTATTATGTTAATGGTAATGTAAAGGAGATCAGTAAAAAAGACGGTAGCCGCATCGTTTATATCTGGGGTTATAATGAACAATTTCCTATTGCTAAAATAGAAAATACAAGTTATTCAGAGGTTTCGAGTCAAGTAGCCAATTTACAAACAAAATCTAATACAGATAACGATCGTACGATAGGTACATTAGGTAATGAAGGTGCATTACGTGCAGCTTTGACTACACTACGAAATTCGCTACCTAATACAATAATAACCACCTACACCTATGACCCTTTAATAGGCGTTACCAGCATCACAGACCCAAGAGGCTACACCATCTATTACGAATATGATGATTTTAACCGCCTAAAACAAGTTAAAGATGCAGATGGTAAAATTTTAAGTAAAAATGAATACCATTATAAAACTCAATAATAAAATTACACATACTAAAATTTAAAAATCATGAAAAAAATACACCCAGCGCTAATACATATAATTGCATCATTAGCAATAATATTTTGCATTCCATTACACGCAATGAATGACCCTTTAGTTAAGTTTATTAAAACATCAAAGAGTTCAGAAAAAATAGAACATACTTGCCCTAAATCTGATACTTTCTCAAGCGGAGATGGAGGTGGAGTGCATACCTATACCTACAATGATGTAGAATCTACGACTATAGATTTTGATTTTCTAGATAGCGCATTTCAAATGGATATTAACGGAGTTACTGTACATTCAAATATTTTAGAATTACTAAATGCTTCACTGGGGGCTGGAGAAGTTCACTTAAAATTTTCTGATAATACTAATGTTCCAGAAACATGGAAGCAAGAGATTTCAGAATCATGGAAGACTAATTTTAATGGCTTACCCAGATTAAGAATAGTAATTGATAATGTCGGTAACGTGCAAATGTATGGAACTAGAGAAACCACATCAACCGTATTAGAAGCAGTTAGTGCTGCAGATGGTACTCTATTTAATACCATAAATTTTCCCATAGGAGAAACCAATATTACAATTACAAATTTTGACGAGCCAGGTGGAGATGGTATATCAGGAACAATTACAGCAGCTGAAACCTGTTTAGGTAATATCGGGGTTTGGGCAGAAAATAATTCAACATTATATTATAGTGCAGGTAACGTAGCTATTAATACAGATATGTTACCGGCTGGTTATAGTTTTGCAGTAAAAGGCAAAATGATAGCCGAAGAATTAAAAGTACAAGTATTTCCTTGGGCAGATTTTGTATTTGAGTCGACCTATGAATTACCAACATTGGCTGAAGTAGAACAACATATAAAAGAAAAAGGACATTTACAAAATATACCCAGTGCTAAAGAAGTAACCAAAAATGGTATTAAAATTGGTGAAATGAATGCCAAACTTTTGCAAAAAATTGAAGAATTGACCTTATATACCATTCAACAACAAAAAGAACTGCAAAAGCAACAACAAGAAAATAAAATATTAAAAGCGAGATTAGATAAGATTGAAGTTTTTTTATTAAAAAAATAATCTGAGTAAAAAGAATTAATAACAATCTGCAATTAAACCTAACGCTATGTCAAGAATAGTTACAATTTTATTGGTATTTAGTACTGCATATTCATATGCTCAAATAAACTTTACAAGTCATGTTTTTGATTATGATACCTCCTCATATTTAAATATAAAAACACCGATTGACATGGATGGTGATGGAGATATAGATTTTGTTGGAACAAGCTCAAGCTCAAATAATGTATTCGGTGCCTGGTTAGAAAATGATGGAAATCAAAACTTTATTTTACATGAAGTAAGTGGATTCGATCCATATGATAAAATTCTTTTTATTGATTTGGATAGCGATGGCGATGTTGATTTTTTAGGTTCAAATAGTAACCATACTTATTGGCTTGAAAACACAGGGAATAATAATTTCACTACCATTGAATTACCAAATGTACCTTTTTTAAGAGTTTTTGCACCTCGAGATCTTGACGGAGATGGTCATGTTGATTTATTTGGTACTAATATGGAAAATATTAATACAGACCCTACTTCAATTTTTTGGTTTAAAAATGATGGTTTCCAAAATTTTATACAAGAGACCTTGGTAACTAGTATTTTTTCTATTAATACAATGACCGAAGATTATGTTGATATAGATGGTGACGGAGATATTGATATATTAGCCACTACTAATTTATATAATGATGATGATAAACTACTCTTATTTGAAAAAGATGGTAATAATAATTTTATTGAACATGTAATTGTTCCTACTAATGTTGAAAAAGAAATAGTGGTAGATTTTGATAGTGATGGAGATAAAGATATTTTTACTGTAGAACCCCAAAATAATGGAAATACTAATATTTGTTGGTATGAAAATACTGGAAACTTAAATTTTATAAAGCATTTATTGATTAATTCTGATGAACTCGCTCTTTCAATTGAACTTTATGACCTTAATAAAGACGGTTTGTTAGATATTGTTTGGGGGGGGCTTAAAGGAGGAGGAACTCGATTACATTGGTATGAAAACGTTTCAAATCAAAGTTTCATTCAACATAATATAGAAATCACTTCATACATTCCTACATTTCTGCAAATTGCTGATTTTAATAACGATAATAACCAAGATATTCTTGTCAAAGGCATTTTGTATGAAAATGATGGATTCCAAAATTTCATCAAATATGATTTAAACCTTGGAAAACAATTAAATATTGTTGATATTGATAATGATAGTGATTTAGATGTTTTAGAAATTAGCTCTTTAAATAGCCTTAAATGGTTCGAAAACAACTTAACCTCTCAAAATATTGATGATTATATTTATACAACCCCAACGCTAGGAAACCATAATTATATTTATAATATCAGCCCTCAAAAAGCAGTAACAATTTTAGACAGTATTAAAACCAATAAAGATGCTATAGAAAGTGTAACTTATTTTGATGGCTTAGGTAGACCTATGCAAAGTGTAGCCATCCGTGCCGGTGGTAACGGTGAAGATCTGATTACACCCATAGAGTATGATGAATATGGTAGACAAGTAAGAGATTATTTACCATTTGCCAAATCATCAAATAGTGGCGAAAAATACCATCCAACTGTACTGGATGACTTAGCATCATTTTATCAAGCAAAATATGCTAATGACTTCACATCTGTTACCAACCCCTATTCAGAAAAGTTAATAGAAAACTCTCCTTTAAATAGAGTATTAAAACAAGGTGCGCCGGGGGAATCTTGGATGGTTGATGAAAACAATGATACAGACCAAACTATAAAATTTGATTATAGAACCAATGGAATAGATGAGGTCAAATTATTTGAAGTAACATTTTTAGATCCGCAAAATACAACTGTACCTAGTTTAATAGAATCTGGTTATTATAACCTCAATGAATTATATAAAACCATCACTAAAGATGAGAACTGGCAACCCACTCAAACAAATACTAATGATCATACTACCGAAGAATTTAAAGATAAGCAAGGGCGTATAACCCTTAAAAGAACGTATAATTCCTCCTCCTCTGGGGGAGGTCAGGTGGGAGAACATGACACCTATTATATATATGACGATTATGGTAATTTAACCTTTGTGATCCCTCCAAAAGCGGCTATTGAAACAACTATAACACAAGAAATATTAGATGAACTATGTTATCAATATAAATACGATCATAGAAATAGATTGATAGAAAAGAAAATACCGGGTAAAGGTATAGAATCTATTATATATGACAATTTAGACAGACCGGTATTAACCCAAGATACTAACCTAAAGACACAAAGTGTTTGGTTGTTTACCAAGTATGATGCTTTAAGTAGAGTTGTTTATACAGGCGTTTACAATGATAGCAGGGTTAGAGACAGTATTCAGAAAAATAATTTTAATAACAAAATAGCTGATCAAAATTTTGAAGAGAAAGTAACTTCAGGAACAGGATTTGAAAACACATATTATACCAATATAGATTTCCCAAACACAAATTTAGAAATATTAACAGTAAATTATTATGATGATTATAATTTTGCAGGTATACCATTTGATCCTGCAAACAACCCGGAAACAGTTTTTGATAAAACAACAACAGCTTTTACCAAAAGTTTAGCAACTGGCTCAAAAGTTAAAGTATTAGAAACCACAGATTGGATTACTACTGTAACCTATTATGATGAGAAAGCGCGACCTATTTATGTATACAGTCAAAATGAATTTTTAAATACAACAGATATAGTAAAAACAGAATTGGACTTTGTAGGTAAAGTACTTAGAACAAGAGCCAGTCATATTATAAATAATGAACCAGAAATAGTTACACTAGATACATTTATCTATGACCAAGCAGGTAGACTATTAAAGCAAGTACAATGTATTGGAGATACAAGTTTAGATGATGATTGCGGAATATATGGTGCAGACGGTATTGAAGAAACTGTAGTTACTACAGAAACGGTAAACCCGGGTGTTACAACAACCATAGAAGCCTCTAATTCAATTATTCTAAAATCGGGCTTTCAAGCAAAACCTATTGTCGGAGTAACGGTAAAAGTTCAAGTAAATGCACAAGCAGCTACAAATGGTGAAACCCAATTAGAATTGATCGCAGAAAACACCTATGATGAGCTCGGGCAATTGGTAGGTAAAAAAGTAGGAAACATAGAATCTGCTGCTTTGCAAAATGTAAATTATACTTATAATGTACGTGGATGGTTAAAAAACATCAATCAAGATGCTAATAATGATAATGATTTGTTTAATTTTAGCATTACCTACAACGACCCTCAAAATGGAGCAACCGCCCTTT
>CAYXAZ010000069.1:0-18653 GCA_964463085.1 uncultured Flavobacteriaceae bacterium
ATTTTACTGCTCTTAATAATGTTTCAATTGAAGTTCCAAAGGGCAGTATTTTTGGTTTATTAGGGCCTAACGGAGCTGGTAAAACTACCTTGATACGGATTATCAATCAAATTACAATGCCAGACGAAGGGCTAGTTACTTTAGATGGTGAAAAACTCCATCCTGATCACATACGAAATATAGGTTATTTACCGGAAGAACGTGGATTGTATAAATCTATGAAAGTAGGTGAACAGGCATTGTATTTAGCTCAATTAAAAGGATTGACAAAAGCACAGGCTAGAGAACGCTTAAAATATTGGTTCGATAAGTTTGGAATTGGTGATTGGTGGAACAAAAAAGTTCAGGAATTGTCCAAAGGGATGGCACAGAAAATTCAATTTATTGTAACTGTATTACATCAACCTAAACTATTGATTTTTGATGAACCTTTTAGTGGTTTTGATCCGATTAATGCAAATTTAATAAAAGATGAGATTTTACAATTACGAGATGAAGGAGCTACCATTATTTTTGCTACCCATCGTATGGAATCAGTAGAAGAAATGTGTGATCATATAGCTTTGATACACGAATCAAATAAAATTCTTGATGGAAAATTAATTGATATTAAAAGGCAATATAAATCTAATATATATGAAGTGGGTCTATTGACAGATAATAAAGAAGCAACCGAAGATTATTTAAAAGAAAAATTTCAACTTTCTGAAGCAACTTTTAAAACCATAAATGACGAAGTGAAATATAATATTAAAATTGATGAAGGTCAATCAGCTAATCAACTTATTTCTCATTTAACCTCAAAAGGACAGCTTACCCATTTTGTAGAAGTAATTCCAAGTGTAAACGATATTTTTATCCAAACAGTTCAAAACAATTAAGTATGAATCATTTATCTCTAATTACCAAAAGAGAATATCTTAATAAGGTGAAAAATAAGTCGTTTATTGTCATGACTTTTTTAAGTCCGCTTATCATGGTAGCCTTATTTGCACTAATAGCGTATTTAACACAATTAAATAATGATAAAGTTAGAGTCATTTCAGTACTTGACGAAAGTAATTTGTTTGCTTCAGATTTTAAGAGTACAGAAAACACTAAATATGATATATTGATCAATATTACCTTAGATGATGCTAAAAAAATAGTTCAAGAGTCTGAAAACTATGGTTTATTGTATATTCCAAAAGGGGATAGTATTGATGCCATTGCAGATAAGATAAAATTTTATTCAGAAGATTCTCCTTCTTTAATAGTAATGGAAAAAATTGAAGGAACCATAGAAGATAAGGCCAGAAATATTAAATTGAGAAATTCGGGTTTAGATCCTGATTTGATCAGTAAATTAAAAGTAAACATCAATACAAACCTAGAAACTTTTGATGGTGTTAAAACTTCAAAATTAGGGAGTGGTTTAAAATTAGCCTTTGGTGGAGTTGCAGGTTATTTACTATTTATGTTCATTATAATATATGGTAATATGATCATGCGTAGTGTCATTGAAGAAAAAACCAGTAGAATTATTGAAATCATTATCTCATCGGTTAAGCCAATACAATTATTATTGGGAAAAATATTTGGCACTTCATTAGCAGGAATCACACAATTTTTGATTTGGGTAATCCTCGGAAGTGTTTTAATGATGGTTGTATCAGCTGTTTTCGGAATTAATATGAGTGAAGGTCAAATGGCGCAACAAGAGGTTTTAAATCAGGTTTCAAATAATCCGGCAATGCAACAAGAAATGGATTTGGTAATGCAAGAAATGTTGAATTTACCATTGGCGAATTTAACTATTATGTTTATTCTCTTTTTTATCGGAGGTTATTTGTTATACGGTTCATTGTATGCAGCAATAGGAGCAGCAGTTGATAATGAAACAGATACGCAACAATTTATGATGCCACTATTAATGCCTTTAATGTTGGCAATATATGTGGGCTTTTTTACGGTGATTGAAAATCCACATGGTACAGTATCACAAATATTTTCATATATACCATTCACTTCTCCGGTGGTTATGTTAATGCGTATACCATTTGGCGTACCAATTTGGCAGCAGTTACTTTCAATCGCAATATTATTTGGAACATTTTTTATGACAGTTTTATTTGCGGCCAAAATTTATAGAGTGGGTATTTTAATGTACGGTAAAAAACCGAGCTATAAAGAACTAATTAAATGGTTAAAATATTAGCTAATTATTCGTAAAAAAGCTATATTTTTAAAGAATGATTAGCAAAAGTATTCAACAATGGAAAAGTTAAACGAGCTTTTAAACTATGAGCTTATTTTTAGTGAAAATATCCGTATTTCTGTAAAGGCAATACTGGTTGTTATTGTTACCTTATTCATAGCATCTTATATTCTAAAAGTACTTAAAAAAATAATTACTAGAAAACTTCCTAAGCAAGACCAAATAAAATTCAATTCATTGTTCTCTTATGGAAAATGGTTTCTTTATGTCATTATTTTATTAATGACATTCCATAATATGGGTATAAATGTTACAGCTATATTTGCTGCTTCTGCCGCATTACTGGTAGGTGTTGGATTGGCGTTACAAACCTTGATTCAAGATATTATTTCGGGTGTATTTATTTTAATAGACCAATCAGTTCATGTGGGTGATATTATTGAGTTAGATGGAAAAATAGGCAGGGTAGAAGAGATCAAACTAAGAACTACAAGAGCAGTTACTATAGATAATAAGGTGTTGATCATTCCTAACCATTTGTATTTAACAAACACGTTGTATAATTGGACAGAAAATGGAACTACTACACGAGAGAATGTAGAAGTAGGTGTTGCTTATGGCAGCGATACTGAATTGGTAAAAAAATTGCTTATTGAAGCTGCCAATGAGCATAAAGATGTATATAAACATCCAATACCGACAGTGTTTTTCACTAATTTCGGAGATAGTTCATTAGATTTTAAACTGGTATTTACGTTAAATGATAGTTTTCTGTCTGGAATACCAAAAAGTGATATCCGTTTTGCAATTGATAAAAAATTTAGAGAACATAATATTTCCATACCATTTCCGCAAAGAGATATACATATTGTTAGCAAAAATGTAGTTGATATGGATGCTAATAATTTGAATCAGGAAATTAGGAAACAAGAAACAGGACTCAGGAAATAGGTTAGAAGCTCGGAGACCGAAGACCGAAGATTAATCTTAGAGTTGTAGAAAAACAAAAAGATGAAGTTTAAATTTGAAAAATTGTTAATTTGGCAAAGGGCTATGGAAATGGGTGAACAAATTAATGAAATGACAGATGTATTTCCTAAGAAGGAATTGTATAATTTATCTTCTCAACTTAGAAGAGCTTGTGATTCAATTGCCTTAAATATTTCTGAAGGCTCTATTGGACAATCAAACCCTGAACAAAAGAAATTTATGGGTTATGCTATTCGGTCTTTAGCAGAAGTAGTTACTTGTTTGTACAAAGCCGAAAAAAGAAATTATATCACTAAACAAGAGTTTGATTTACATTATAATTATTCTTTCAATTTAATGAATATGATGATAGGATTTAGAAATAAAATCAAATAAAAAAATATAAACTTCGGTCTTCCGTCTTCGGTCTTCCGTCTTCGGTCTTCCGTCTTAAAATTTTAGTATGAGCAAAATATTAATCATAGAAGATGAAGCTGCTATTCGCAGAGTATTAAAAAAAATTATTAGTGAAGAAAATGATTCCTATCAGGTTGAAGAAGCTGAAGACGGTCTTGCCGGAATGGAACTTATCAAAAATAATGATTACGATTTGATATTGTGCGATATTAAAATGCCAAAGATGGATGGTGTGGAAGTGTTGGAAAGAACTCAAAAGATCAAACCTGAAATTCCGATGTTGATGATCTCTGGTCATGGCGATTTAGACACAGCTGTGAATACCATGCGAATGGGTGCTTTTGATTATATTTCTAAACCACCGGACCTAAACAGATTACTCAATGCAGTACGTAATGCATTAGATAAAAAAAGTTTAGTTGTTGAGAACAAGAAGCTTAAGAAAAAGGTGAGTAAAAGTTATGAGATGATTGGTGAAAGTAAAGCCATTACTCATATAAAAGAAATTATAGAAAAAGTAGCAGCTACTGATGCCAGAGTATTAATTACAGGTTCTAACGGAACGGGAAAAGAGTTGGTTGCACATTGGTTACATGAAAAAAGTGAACGGTTTAAATCTCCAATGATTGAAGTGAATTGTGCAGCAATTCCGTCAGAATTAATTGAAAGTGAATTGTTTGGTCATGTAAAAGGATCGTTTACCGGTGCTAATAAAGATAGAGCAGGTAAGTTTGAAGCAGCAAATACAGGTACTATTTTTTTAGATGAAATTGGTGATATGAGCTTGTCAGCACAAGCCAAAGTGTTACGTGCATTACAAGAAAATAAGATTAGCAGGGTTGGTAGCGATAAAGATATTAAAGTGAATGTTCGAGTTGTTGCGGCTACCAATAAAGATCTAAAAAAGGAAATAGTTGAAAATAGATTTCGTGAAGATCTATATCATAGACTAGCTGTAATATTAATTGATGTGCCATCATTGAATGATAGGCGAGAAGATATTCCTTTATTGATCAACTATTTTGCTAAAAAGATTGCTGAGGAACAAGGTAATGTGGTAAAATCGTTTTCTGATAAAGCGGTTAAAAAGTTACAAGAATATGATTGGACAGGAAACATACGTGAATTGCGAAATGTAGTAGAACGCTTGATCATTCTTGGCAATGCTGAAGTTTCTGAAGAAGATGTAAAGCTGTTTGCGAGTAAATAAGAATAAATTATATCAAATAAAAGTTATCATAAAAAAAATTGATACTGATATAAAAAATTAACATCAATTTTTTTAATTTTAAGAAGTTTGAGCAGTATATTTGTATCAGTAAAAAAGTAAAATATTAACAAATAAAATTATATTAAAATGGCTACAGCAGTAGGTAAAAAATTTCCAAATTTAAATGTAGACGCTATGAATGACATGGGCGATACATTTAAGGTTAACGTATTAGAAGAAGCAGTAAATAATAAAAAGAAAGTTGTATTGTTTTGGTATCCAAAAGATTTCACTTTTGTTTGCCCTACAGAGTTACACGCATTTCAAGTAGCAATAGGTGAGTTCGAAAAGAGAAATACCATTGTAATTGGAGCATCTTGTGATACGCCTGAAGTGCATTTTGCATGGTTGAGTACAGCAAAAGATAATGGAGGTATTGAAGGTGTTACCTATCCTATTTTAGCAGATAGCAACCGTAATTTATCAAGTATTTTAGGTATTTTAGATATTACCGAAGAGACGTATGATGAAGCTACAAATACCGTACAAGTTGAAGGAGACAATGTAACGTATAGAGCTACTTATTTAATTGATGAAGATGGTCTTGTTTTTCATGAAGGTATCAATCATATGCCAGTAGGTAGAAATGTAAATGAATATTTGCGTTTGATTGACGCTTATACGCATGTACAAGAAAAAGGAGAGGTTTGTCCTGCAAACTGGGAAGAAGGTAAAGATGCTATGCAAGCAAATGCAAAAGGTACAGCAGAGTATTTAGCTTCTCATTAATCGAAAAGAATTCCCCGAGGCTCTGCCTCGGGGTTTCCGATTTACCTCTTCTTGGGAGAGGTCGGAACTGCTTTTCGCAGTTCTGGGTGAGGTAAAATACAAAATTTCGATTTTTGGTCCTAAAGCCAAAATGAAACCGGCGAAATACCCCTATGGCTCTGCCTCGGGGATAGTCGGTTTCAAGAAATTTTTTATTAAAAATTAGGCTAGTCATTTTTTAGCGTCATTGCGAATGAAACGAAGTAATCTCTTGAATTGAAGCAGACTGCTTCATCCTACGTTTTCGCAATGACCTTAAAGAAATCGACTATAACAATTAAAAAAGAAAATTATGTTTCAAGAACTAGATCAAGACAATTTAGAACAGATAGTAGCTGATAATAATGTAGTTATTGTACAATATGCTGCTACATGGTGTGGCAATTGTAGAATTATGAAACCTAAATTTAAGAAGCTGGCTTCTGAAAATGAGAATGTACCTTTTATATATGCTGATGCGGAACAGTTTCCGAATACACGTAAGCTGGCAACAGTTGATAATTTACCAACTTTTGCTACATTTAAAGATGGCGTTTTTGTAAATCAGGTACAAACCAATAAGTTTGACGTGTTGAAAGATCTAGTAAATGAAGTTATCTAACTAAAATGTCTCCTCGAGCGCAGTCGAGAGGTTTTAATAAGTCTCGACCGCGTTTTGATTTCACTTTAATATTCATACAAATGAAGCTACCAATAATTAAACATATAACAAACTTTATCGAAGAGAACGATCAGGATTATGTTATTGAAACTATAGAGACCTTAGAATCACTAACCGAAGTTTCTTCATTAAAAGATGAAGAGTTAGATGTATTGGGTGAAGTTATTTCTAATTTGTACGGCGCCTTAGAAGTTGATAAAATGATCAAAGAAGGTACACCAAAAAAAGAAGCATTAAACGCTTTTATGAAAAGAGTATTAGGTTCAATTGATACATAATTTTTCGATGATTTTAATATAAAAAACCATCAGGAGTTTATTCTCTTGATGGTTTTATTTTTTTGGTTACGTTTATCCTAAGGGTATGGTTGCGTTTTAATGCAACTATATCTAGTGATACTGAAACCAGTTCAGCACTGGTAAACGAAGCTTGCTTTTTTTTATGAAAGAGTCAAGAAATAATACCCTTTTTCATACCATTTAAAATTACTATTTTTAACCTTTAATTTTAAAATCTATGAACACAGATCAATATAAAGTTTCTAATCCTGTTAATTTAAAAGCCATTGCTACCAAAGAAGTAGTTGAAGACGCTAAAAAGAAGCTTAAAAAATTACGTAAACAAATCAGTGAATTACAAGATACCATGTATGCACATGGTAAGTATAGTATGCTGGTTTGTCTACAAGGAATGGATACTTCAGGTAAAGATAGTTTGATACGTGAGGTTTTTAAAGATGTAAATGCCCGCGGAGTAGTAGTGCATAGTTTTAAAGTACCTTCAGAAAAAGAATTAAAACATGATTTTTTATGGCGACATTATATTGCTTTACCGGAAAGAGGTAAAATAGGTGTTTTTAACCGTACACATTACGAAAATGTATTAGTTACACGTGTGCATCCTGGATACATTATGGGAGAGAATATTCCTGCTGTAAAAAATATTGATGATCTGGATGATGCTTTTTATCATAAGAGGATGGAGCATATCAATAATTTTGAACAACACATTGCCGAAAATGGTACTATTGTGTTGAAATTCTTTTTGCATTTGTCAAAAGAGGAACAAAAAAATAGACTGTTAAGAAGGTTAAACCTTAAGGAAAAAAATTGGAAGTTTTCTTCAGGAGATTTAAAAGAACGCAAATTATGGAATCAGTATCAAGACTGTTATGAAGACCTACTCAATAGAACTTCTACAGAAAAAGCACCTTGGTATATTGTACCGGCTGACGATAAACCTACGGTAAGATTATTGGTTGCTGAAACCATTTTACAAACCTTACAACAATATAAAGACATACAAGAACCAAAACTTGATAGCAAAACAAAAGCTCAATTAGAGGAATTTAAAAACGAATTAAAAAACAGTTAGATCCCCTCTAAATCTCCCAAAAGGGAGACTTAAAAGGCGAACTATATAATTAACTTAAAAAAATAACCCAAAAATCCCCTCTCCTTTGGAGAGGGTTAGGGAGAGGATATGAAATCAATACTAAAAATAACAACTTTCTTTTTATGTGCTACAATATCAGCACAACAAGCAGATTTTAAACAAGACTCTACACAACTTAGAGAAATATATACAGCATCTTTAACCAAAGGTAAAAGCTATGCCTGGCTAAATTATTTATCTAATAGAATCGGGGGTAGGCTCGCCGGCTCTGAAGCCGATAAAAAAGCAGTAGCTTGGGGTAAAACAGAGCTTGAAAAATTGGGTTTAGATAAAGTTTGGTTACAAGAGGTTACCGTTCCGCATTGGGTAAGAGGTGAAAAAGAAGAAGCACGTATAGAAACAAATCATGGTAAGTTTAAGGTCGATATTTGTGCATTGGGTGGTTCTATAGCAACTCCTAAAGAGGGTTTGTTAGCTGAAATTATTGAAGTAAAAAGTTTAGCAGAAGTTGATTCATTGGGTGATAAGGTAAAAGGTAAAATTGTATTTTATAATAGACCAATGCCCGCTGAAAAGATAGAAACGTTTAGAGCCTATGGGGCAAGTGTTGATCAGCGTTATAGCGGAGCCAGAATTGCAGGTAAATATGGTGCAGTTGGAGCTATAGTACGTTCTATGAACCTTAAAATAGATAATTATCCGCATACAGGTGTGATGAGTTATGGTGATAATGCTGAAAACGAAAAAATACCAACAGCTGCAATCAGTACAAATAGTGCTGAATTACTAAGTCGATTTTTAAAAGAAGGTAAAATTCAGACGAAATTTTATTTTAAACAAAGCTGTCAAAATTTACCGGATACGCAATCGTTTAATGTGATAGGCGAAATTAAAGGAAGTAAGTTTCCCGATGAGATTATCGTAGTTGGTGGACATCTTGATTCATGGGATTTAGGCGATGGATCACACGATGATGGTGCAGGAATTGTACAATCTATGGAAGTAATGCGTTTGTTTAAAACATTGAAAATAAGACCAAAACGAACATTAAGAGTTGTACTGTTTGCGAATGAAGAAAATGGTTTAGGAGGTGGTAAAGCTTATGCCGCTGAGGTTGAAAAGAATAATGAAAATCATATTGTTGCATTAGAATCTGATTCTGGTGGGTTTACGCCTAGAGGCTTTGGATTTACATGTAACGATGAGAATTTTGAGCACATTCAGCAATGGAAATCATTATTTGAACCTTATAACATTCATATTTTTGCTCGAGGCGGAGGTGGTGCAGATATTGGTCCATTAAAAAAGGATGATAATGTTTTATTAGGTCTGCGACCAGATTCACAACGTTATTTTGATTTTCATCATACAGCTGCAGATGTATTTGAGGCTGTTCATAAAAGAGAGCTAGAATTAGGTGCAGCTACAATGACTTCAATGATATATCTGTTTGATAAATATGGTATTAAATAGTTGATCAGTTGTTGACTCAAATAATTTAGTTTATTAACACTTAATCGTAAATTGAAATTCTAAAATCGTAAATTAAAAAATGATTTACTCTCAAAAAGAACTCTCACAAATAGTTATTGAATACTGTGTTGCTTATCAGGTTGAGCACGTAATCATATCTCCGGGTTCTCGTAATGCACCTTTAACTATTGGTTTTACCAATCATCCACAAATAAAAACATATAGTATTGTTGATGAGCGTTGTGCTGCTTTTTTTGCTTTAGGTATTGCCCAGCAAATCCGAAAACCTGTTGCTTTGGTTTGTACATCGGGTTCAGCATTATTGAATTACTATCCGGCAATAGCTGAGGCTTTTTATAGCGATATTCCGCTCCTAGTTATTTCTGCTGATAGACCCAAACATTTAATTGATATAGGTGACGGACAAACCATCCGGCAAGAAAATGTTTTTAAGAACCATAGTTTATACAATGCAAATCTTGTAGAAGATGAACAGTGTATGAATGAAAACACACAACAAATATCAAAAGCAATTCAAACAGCAATTCAAAAAAAAGGACCTGTACACATCAATGTATCTTTTGACGAGCCCTTATATGAAACTACAGATAAATTATTAATTAAAGATGTAGTTTTAGAAAATGACATTATAGAGACTGAACAAATTTTAAATCTTCAAGAATATGTGTCATTATGGAATAGTTCAAAAAAGAAATTAGTTTTAGTTGGTACTCATTTTCCGGATAAAAAATTACAAGCACAACTGATAGAATTAATAAAAGATGAATCGGTATTGGTTTTTACTGAGACCACTTCTAATGTACATCATCCAACATTTATCAATAGTATTGATCAATTAATTTTTTCTTTAACAGATAAAGAGTTCAAAAAACTGCAACCAGATATTTTGCTTACACTTGGAGGAATGATAGTCTCTAAAAAAGTGAAACAGTTATTGCGCAAATATCGACCTAAGCATCATTGGCATATTGATGCTAAAAATGCTCCGGACACTTATCATTGTCTTTCTCATCATTTTAAAGTTGCGGATACCCTATTCTTTGATGAATTTTTAGAATTGGTAAAACCTGTAAATAGTGATTATCAAAAAAGTGGACTAGCCCTTAAAATACAGAGAAAAGAAAAACATGATCAATTTTTAACCTTAGCTGAATTTTCTGATTTAAAAGTGTTTGATATTGTGTTAGATACAATTCCGAATAATTCTCTTTTACAATTAGGAAATAGTTCAATTATCAGATATTCTCAGTTATTTGATATGAATGATTCGTTAACTATGTTTTGTAATAGAGGTACAAGTGGTATTGATGGTAGTACATCTACAGCTATAGGAGCATCTCATGTCACAAATAATCAAACAGTATTGATAACCGGTGATATTAGTTTTTTTTATGATAGTAATGCATTGTGGAATAACTACATAAAAAATGATTTTAGAATTATATTAATTAATAATGGAGGAGGAGGTATTTTTAGATTTATACCGGGACCTAGCAATACTAATGCATTAGATTATTTTGAAACACTACATCAATTAACAGCCAAGCAGCTTTGTAAAATGTATAACTTTGAATATTGTACAGCAAAAAACGATAATGAATTAAAAAGAGAACTTAAAACATTTTATCAGATTGAAGAAACACCCAAACTATTAGAGGTTTTTACACCTATTGCTATTAATGATGTAATTTTAAAAAGATATTTTAACTCTTTATAAAATAGATTCTTTTTGTTAAAAACTTAAGTTGAGAAATGTTAAAAAATTCTTTATATTTGAAAGTCAAATAATTCAACTTTATTATTAATCAATTATAAATCATAAAATTATGAGTAAAAGAGACGAACTAATAGCATTATATGCTAGCGAACTTAAATCTAAATGTGGTGTTAGTGCTGATATGGATTTATTAACTAAAGTAACTATTGGTTGTGGACCTGCAATCTATAGTAAAGATGCTGCTACAGTTTCTTGTACTTCTGAATCTGAGTTAGATACTGTTAAAAATAATTACCTAATAAAAAAATTAGGCTTAAAAGATGGTGCTCAATTAGATGCAGCTATTAAAAAAGTATGTGAAAAAATAGGAAGCTCTAATAGAAGCAAATATAGAGCGATGTTCTATTATTTATTATGTGTTGAGTTCGGGAAGCAATCTGTTTATAAATAACAATCTTTTTTACCTTATAAATAATAAAAGCTACTCTTTTTTATTAGAGTAGCTTTTATTATTTAGTATTTGTGTGTTCTTATTCTCCTTCACCAGTATCTTCATCTTCTTCAGAACCTGTTTCGTCTTCTATTTCTTCTTCAGGATTAACGTAATCATCACCTCTTAAAGTTTTTTGTTTTGCTAATACTCGTTCAACATTTTGAAAATAACCATCAGCATTTGGATCATCTCCGGAAATTTTAGCATAACCATTTTTATAATATTTCAATGCCTTTTTTAAGTTGTTACCGGTTTCATGATATTGTCCGATATAATAATCGCCAATAGGAGATTCAGGATATAAACGATTGATCATTTTTCCGAATTCTTCTAAATAATCACCTTCTTCTTTATCTAAAATGATTGATTCAATAGCGAAAATATCACGTTGTCTGATTCTTAAATTTGCACCAAATGAATATTGAATCTCAACATATTTTTTCTCAAGATATTCAATAGCTTCAGCAGGACTTAAATCAGCAACTTCATTATCAAACTCTTCCTTAGAAATAGAGGAGTACATCTCAAAAATATGTGCCAGCGCTCCGGATATAGCTTGTCCTATAGATGATATCTTTGTAGAATGATCAAACTTGTCATACTTATATTTAAAGTTTCCATTCTCGAAATTTTTAAGAGTATAATAGACAGTTTCAATATCTTTATCTTTTTTCTCACTATTATAATCACCTGAATTCAAATAGTAATAAGTATTAGAATCTAAACCGGGAATTTTCCCTCTAAATAAATCTCCAATATCTTGAGCATAACTGGGGTTTATATTGATATATGCATTAAATATAGGGTTTTGTTCTACTAAGAAATAATTAGAAAAATTCGCAGTAATCGTATTTCCAACAATAGTTTTAAAAGGAGATATTCTATAGTTATTTTCAATATGATTTATCAATTCATTTTTAATAAACTTATAGAATTTTGAACTACTTTGTGTAAGCATACTATTCAAACTTACTTCACAGTCAGTTTTACGCTCATTTTTTTGATTTTGGTATATACCAACTACAATTTGTTCAGGTGCTTTGTCTTTTAGAGCAAAAAGCTTTGAATTCGCAACATAAACATCAAACAAATATTCAGCATCTAATACGATAGCTAAAGGATATACACGTGTAGAATCTTGTTTGTAAGACTCAGGAACATATATTTTTAGTGTTCTTTCACTATTTAATTCACTACTTAATTCTACTGATTTAAAAGTTTCTATATGCACATTTTGAGCAAAAGTGACAATAGAAAATAGGATTAAGAAAAGTATAGAGCAAAGTTTCTTCATGATTTTTAACAATTTTTAATTTTATTGAGACTAAATTTTTTTAGTCTTTTTCTTTAATTCTATCTTTACAAACGAATAAAATTGTAAAATATGATACAGATAGACTGGAAAATTGCAAAAAAGCATGAAGATATTACTTACAAAAAGTCTGGAGGAGTAGCAAGAATAGCCTTTAACAGACCAAATGTGCGTAATGCTTTTCGTCCAAAAACAACCAAAGAATTGTATGATGCTTTCTATGATGCGCAAGAAGATACAAGTATAGGTGTGGTTTTACTCTCTGCTGAAGGCCCTTCAACCAAAGATGGTGTGTATTCTTTTTGTAGTGGTGGCGATCAAAAAGCAAGAGGTCATCAAGGTTATGTAGGCGATGATGGTATGCATAGATTAAATATTCTTGAAGTGCAACGATTGATACGTTTTATGCCGAAAGTAGTAATTGCGGTAGTGCCGGGATGGGCTGTTGGTGGTGGTCATAGTTTACATGTAGTTTGTGATCTAACATTAGCCAGTAAAGAACATGCCATTTTTAAACAAACTGATGCCGATGTTACTAGTTTTGACGGAGGTTATGGTTCAGCATATTTAGCTAAAATGGTAGGACAAAAAAAAGCACGAGAAATATTCTTTTTAGGTAGAAATTACTCAGCTCAGGAAGCCTACGAAATGGGAATGGTCAATGCTGTAATACCGCATGATAAACTAGAAGAAACTGCTTATCAATGGGCGCAAGAAATATTAGAAAAATCACCAACCTCTATTAAGATGTTAAAGTTTGCAATGAATTTAACTGATGATGGTATGGTTGGGCAACAAGTGTTTGCAGGTGAGGCAACGAGATTAGCTTATATGACTGATGAAGCCAAAGAAGGGCGTGATGCTTTTTTAGAAAAGCGCAAACCGAATTTTGAAAAAAAATGGATTCCGTAATCAGTTGGCAGTACTCAGTAATCAGTCTTCGGTTTGCTGTGATAGATTTTTATCAATTACACAAATTAACAAATCAACATTTTTCATGAAGATTATCTGTATCGGGCGTAATTACGCCAAACATATTGAAGAATTAGCCAATGAAAAACCAACAGAACCAGTTGTGTTTTTAAAACCTGATTCTGCTATTTTACCTAAAAAAATGCCGTTTTTTATGCCTCCTTTTTCTAATGATATTCATTATGAGGTTGAGGTATTGATTAAAATCAATAAAGTTGGTAAATATATTGATGCAAAATTTGCTCATAAATATTATGATGAAGTTGGTTTAGGGATTGATTTTACTGCACGAGATGTACAGGTACAATGTAAAGAGAAAGGATTGCCTTGGGAAAAAGCAAAAGCTTTTGATGGTAGTGCTGTTGTAAGTAATTTTTATCCTAAAGAACAGTTTGATTTAGAAAATTTACAATTTCAATTAGTGCAAAATGACATTGTTGTTCAAGACGGAAATACCAACGCTATGCTTTGGAAAATTGATGAATTAATTGCCTATGTATCTCAGTTCTTTACATTAAAAAAAGGAGATATTATTTTTACCGGAACACCTGCAGGTGTGGGTAAAGTTACAGAGAACGATATTCTTATTGGAAAACTAGAAGACAAGAAAGTTTTTCAGGTTAAAGTGAAATAAACGATTGATACTGTTTTTAATCTAAAGGATTCCCCTATCCCGAGTACTCGGGATACCTTGGGGTTTCCGACTTCACCTCTCCTTGAGGAGAGGTGAAAACTTTTGGAGAAAATTTTGGGTGAGGTGTAATAAAGAAATTTCTTTATTGTTTTATAGGCTTTTTATTATATAATTTTTCCCCATCTTCATAGTATTTATCTCCTTCAGTCCAAAAAGGAGTTTCAGGGTCATTGGCAATTAATCTGCAAGCCAGCACATACGATTTAAAGAACTTGACCAAATAATCATAATCTAATGTGTCAGGGTTGTCAGTTACCTGATGATAGTATTTATTGATTTCAGCATCAAATGCAGTAAAACCTAAACTAAATGTTGGTGCCGGTATACCTTTTTTTGCAAAATTCACATTATCAGACCTATCAAATAAACCCTGTTCAGGCGAAGGGTCATCAATAGCAGTTAATCCGAATTGCGAAGCTGCATTAACGATATGTTTACCGACAGTAGTTCTATTCAAGCCAACGATGGTAGCTTTTGTAGTATCATTATAGCCTCCATTATCACTGTTAAAACAATAGACCATTTTTTCTAGAGGAATTACCGGATGCTCAACATACCATTTACTACCTAATAACCCTTTTTCTTCTGCTGTAAATAAAATAAATAATGCTGATCTTTTTGTTGGATATTTTGAAATATTCTTTGCAGCGCTCAACACTGTAACTGTACCTACTGCATTATCACGAGCTCCGTTATAAATTGAATCATTTTCAGCATTAGGCTTACCAACACCAATATGGTCATAATGCGCAGAATAAATTACATATTCATCTTTTAGTTTAGGGTCACTACCTTCAAGTATTCCAACTATATTTCTAGATACAATTGGCTTTTTATCAATACCAGAAATGGCTAATTTACCTGTAACTGACTTAGCTGATGTCAACTGTTTTTCTATACTTCCGTCAGTATCTTGTAACCATAAATGAATATATTGTTCTTTATCAGGACTTGTTAATTGAAGTTTTTCGCCATTAAAATAATGAGAAATTTGACTCCATAAGTCTTCATTTGCAGTACTCAATTCTACTATTCCTACAGCTCCGTGTTCTTTTGCTAATTTTCGTTTTTTTCTGGCACTTCTAAAAGCTGATCTCGTATCTTTATTTTCAGAAGTACCAGCTTTAGCAATGATCAATTTGCCTTTTACATCTTTACCTCTGTAATCATCTTCTAATCCGTAATTCAGGTAAATAACATCCCCTTTAAAATTAAAATTATTTGCTTGCAATGGTAATAATTTATCAGAACCCTTACCGTTTAATTGTATTGCTAAATTTTTAGCAGCGCTAATTTTTTCAAGTTGTACATATTGATAAAAACTATTATTCTTTCCTGCGGGTTTTACATTATAACTATGTAAAGTATTTGCTAAGTAAGCTGCAGCTATATCAATTTCCGGTGATCCGGTTTCACGACCTCTTAATTCGTCAGATGCTAAAAAGTATATTTGACTTTCTATATCGTTCTTTGAAATGGTTGCATTTACTTTTTCAGCTTCTGTTTGTGCATTTAAAGCAAAAAAAGTTGAAATAATGGTTATAAATGAGAATAATTTTTTCATACATTTTTATTTTGGAATCCACCTTAAGTAGTAAATATAAATCAATTATAATACCCAATCAAAAATTTAACATTTTTAATAGTATGTAAATTATTCCTGCTCTAGTAAATAACTATATTTGTTACTTGTTTTACTAAACCACTATGGATTGGAAGTCCATAGGTTTGGTTGGCAGACTGAAAGTCTGCTTCGTGAAATTACGGTAATTAATTCATGACAATTCGTACCTGTTTAACCACAGAGAGCATAGAGGGCGCAAAGAAATCTGCGAAATTCTGTGCAATCTTCGAGAGAAAATCCGTGTAATCCCGATAGCTATCGGGATCGGGAGTGAAACTCGTGTCAAAATTTTTAGTCCCAAGTATTCGGGATAAAGCGAAATGCACTAAAGTACATAGTTTTAACTACATTTGAGACCAATAAAAATATTTCAATTTGCAAGCAGAAATTATAACCATAGGAGACGAAATTCTCATCGGTCAAATTGTTGATACAAATTCAGCATATATTAGTAAAGAACTCAATAAAATAGGTATTTCAGTATATCAGATCACTTCTATTCAAGACGACAAGCAGCATATTTTAAAAGCCTTAAAAGAAGCTGAAGAAAATGCTGATATTGTAATTGTTACCGGTGGTTTAGGTCCTACTAAAGATGATATTACCAAACATACTTTATGTGCATATTTTAATGATGAATTGGTAATGAATAATGATATCCAAGAACACATAAAATACCTTTTTTCAAAAATTAAATATCAATATACCGAATTAGATCTACAACAGGCAATGTTGCCAAGTAAGGCACATATCTTTAAAAATAATTTAGGAACTGCTTCAGGTATGTGGTATCATAAAAATAACACAGTTTTTATTTCAATGCCGGGAGTACCTAATGAAATGAAAGGATTGATGAAGTATGGTGTGCTGTCAAAGCTTCAAAAAACATTTGACTTACCTTATATTATACATAAAAACATTATTACTTATGGAATGGGAGAAAGTAAGATCGCTGAACGATTAGCCGAATGGGAAAATAAACTACCAAAAGAGATCAAACTTGCATATTTACCTTCTTACGGAAAAACAAGATTGCGATTAACAGCCAAAGGAAAAAATAAAGAGCAACTCGAAAAAAGGATAGAAAAAGAACTAAAAGCATTAACAGAATTAGTTAGCGATATTATTGTTGGTTTTGAAGAAGAGGCTTCACTGGAAGCCACTATAGGTAAATTACTTATAAAGAATGGCAAAACATTGGCAACTGCCGAAAGTTGTACCGGAGGCGCTATTGCTAAGATGATTACTTCCGTACCGGGAGCTTCAGCCTATTTTATTGGCTCAATTATTAGTTATAATGAGCGTATTAAAAAGGAGGTATTGAATGTAGCACAAGGTACAATAAAAGAACATTCTGTGGTAAGTGAGGCTGTTGCTAAGGCAATGGCATTGGGCATTCAACAATTGTATAAAGTAGACTACGCTATTGCTGTAACAGGTAATGCCGGACCAACCAAAGACAAAACAGATACGTCTGTAGGTGTGGTTTTTATAAGTATAGCTACACCTACAGGGGTTTTTGTTGAAGAATTTAATTTCGGACAACCAAGAGAAAAAGTAATACAAAGAACATCTGTAAAAGCCTTAGAAATGTTAAGAAAAGAATTACTAAAAAACACTTAAAAATAGTTTGTTAATTGAGTAAAAGTTATTATTTTTGCACCTCGTTTTGAAATGAGGTCATTTTGACTTTTTGTTTTTGACCGAAAATAAGATAAAATTTATTCAGATTAGGCACTTTTTGAAGGAAATAGCATCGCTATGTACAAGGAAAGTAACGAAATATGGATGAATTTTAGCCATTTTTCAGGAAATAGAAAAAATCAAGACGAGCTCAATTAATCGTTTAAAGAGTTGAAAAATGTCAAGAGTTTGTGAATTAACAGGGAAAAAAGCAATGTTTGGGAACAACGTTTCTCATGCTATGAATAAAACTAGAAGAAGGTTTGACGCTAATTTAATGAAAAAGCGTTTTTATATTCCTGAAGAAGATAAGTGGATTACGTTGAGAGTGTCAGCTTCTGCATTAAAGAACATTAATAGAAAAGGTATTTCAGCTGTAATTAAAGAGGCTAAAGAAAAAGGCTTTTTGAAAAAATAATATAGAACAATGGCAAGTAAAGGAAATAGAATTCAAGTTATTTTAGAATGTACAGAGCACAAAACAAGTGGTAGGCCGGGTACCTCTAGATATATTACAACTAAGAATAAAAAGAATACTCCAGATAGAATGGAATTAAAAAAATTCAATCCTATCTTGAAGAAAATGACAATTCATAAAGAGATAAAATAGAATTCCTGAATTTATTTCAGGAACTGTCGAAAGAAATAAGTATTAATTAAAAAGAAACTGAAACAAGTTCAGCTTATATTATGGCAAAGAAAGCAGTAGCATCACTACAAACGGGCTCTAAAAGATTAACAAAAGCTATCAAAATGGTAAAATCTCCGAAAACAGGAGCTTATATTTTTGTTGAAGCTATTATGGATCCTACCAAAGTAAACGATTTTTTAAACAAATAATCGATTTATCTATATCATATAAAAGCTACTTTCATTACAATGAAAGTAGCTTTTCTTTTTTATATTTGTTATTATTTTGGACATTTTAGCTATTAACCTGAGTTCGACCTAATATTTGTTTACAGTTTGAATGAATTTTTATTCAAT
>CAYXAZ010000070.1:0-17704 GCA_964463085.1 uncultured Flavobacteriaceae bacterium
CTCCGGAAGCATTTCTTCCCATAGGGCGTGTTTTCGCTTCTTCAAAACGAATACACTTACCTGATTTAAGGGCAATCATTATCTGACTGTTACCGTCAGTAAGCTTCGCTTCTAATAATTCGTCACCATCCTTAATGGTAATAGCCGCAATACCATTTGTTCTAGGTCTGGAATATTGCTCTAATACAGTTTTCTTGGTTTGACCATTTTTAGTAACCATAACTACATAATTATTATCAATATAGTCTTGATCTTTTAGATCTTGTGTTACTAAAAATGCTTTTACAACATCATCATTTTCAATATTTATAAGGTTTTGAATAGCTCTACCTTTTGAAGTTTTTCCTCCTTCAGGAATTTCATATACTCTCATCCAAAATACTTTTCCTTTTTTAGTAAAGAATAACATGTATTGGTGATTGGTAGCCACAAATAAATGCTCTAAGAAATCTTCATTTCGTGTTGCTACACCTTTTTGACCACGTCCTCCTCTATTTTGAACCTTATATTCATCTAAATTGGTACGTTTTATATAACCTGCATGAGAAATGGTAACTACTACTTTAGAATCAGGAATCATGTCTTCAATACTTAAATCACCACCCGCATATTCGATTACTGAACGACGCTCATCACCATATTTTTCCTTGATCTCTAATAATTCATCCTTAATAATAGTCATTCTACGAGATTCATCTGCCAAAATATCTTTTAGATCTTCGATCAATTTCATAATATCTTCATATTCAGTACGAAGTTTATCTTGTTCTAAGCCAGTAAGCTGGCGCAATCTCATTTCAACAATTGCTTTAGATTGAATTTCAGATAATTCGAAGCGCTTTATTAAGTTTTCTCTAGCTTCATCGGCATTTTTAGAAGCTCTAATTATTTTAATTACTTCGTCAATATTATCTGAAGCAATAATCAATCCTTCTAAAATGTGTGCACGCGCTTCAGCTTTCTTTAACTCATATTTAGTTCTACGAACCACAACATCATGTCTATGATTCACAAAGTGCTTTATCAGTTGCTTCAAATTTAACATCTCAGGCCTTCCATTCACTAAGGCAATATTATTTACACTAAATGAAGTTTGTAAGGCAGTGTATTTGTATAACTTATTCAATACAATATTTGGAATAGCATCTCTTTTCAAGACATATACCAAACGACGTCCTTTTCTACTGGTTTCGTCTCTAACAGTGGCAATACCTTCTATTTTTTTATCATTAACAAGGTCAGCCGTTTTCTTCATCAGATCAGCTCCATTCACTTGATATGGCAACTCAGTAACAATAATACACTCTCTACCATTCACTTCTTCAAAAACGGTCTTAGCACGCATTACAATACGTCCTCTACCTGTATGAAAAGCATCTTTTACACCATCATATCCATATATTGTACCTCCGGTTGGGAAATCTGGAGCCTTTATATATTGCATTAACTCATCTATTTCAATAGCATTATTTTCAATATAAGCAATAGTTCCGTTGATAACTTCTGTAAGATTATGAGGCGCCATATTAGTGGCCATCCCAACTGCTATCCCAGAAGCACCATTCACCAATAAACTTGGAATACGTGTAGGTAAAACGGTAGGCTCTTGAAGTGTATCATCAAAATTCAAACGATGATTAACAGTATCTTTATCAATATCAGATAACATTTCTTCTGATATTTTTTTCATTCTAACCTCGGTATAACGCATTGCTGCAGGACTGTCACCATCAGGTGAACCAAAGTTTCCTTGTCCATCAACTATTTGATAACGCATACTCCAATCCTGTGCCATACGTACCATAGCATCATAAACAGAGGTATCACCATGTGGATGATACTTCCCTAATACTTCCCCAACAACCCTAGCTGATTTTTTATGAGCTCCTGTCGCTTTAATTCCTAATTCATGCATACCGAAAAGCACTCTTCTATGTACTGGTTTTAAACCATCACGTACATCTGGTAAAGCTCTTGATACAATCACTGACATTGAGTAATCAATGTAAGATGATTTCATCTCATCTTCAATATTTACAGGAATTATTTTTTCACCGTCTGCCATATAACTCTATTATTTTTTTATTGATTTTTATGAGTGAGCAATATACAACAATTCTGTTTTTTTTGAGTTATATAAAAGTATTAATATTATTACTATTTATTAACAATAAGACCTAGTAAACATACTGTTTTTCATAACTTTACAATGTTAATTAAAGTTAGGTATAGCTTTTGTAAGTATATATAAAAAAAATCTACTAATTTTACAGTATAAACCTATAATAATGGACGACAATTTTTCACCAAAAGTTAAAGATGTAATTGCCTATAGTAAAGAAGAAGCTTTACGATTAGGACATGATTTTATTGGTACTGAGCATTTAATGTTGGGCTTACTTCGTAAGGCTAATGGAGAAGCTATAGATGTTTTAAATGCATTGGATGTTGATTTGGCGATGCTTCGTAAAAAAATTGAAGGATTGAGTCCTGCAAATACTGACGCTCTTGCCGGAAACGATAAAAAAAGCTTACACTTAACTAAACAGGCAGAGAAAGCATTAAAAACGACTTTTTTAGAGGCCAAATTATTTAAAAGTAAGGCAGTTAGTACTGTGCATTTATTGTTATGTGTATTGCGAAATGAAAATGACCCAACTACGAAAATGCTCAATAAGTTTGATATAGATTATGATGAAGTAAAATCTATTTTTAGTCAACTATTTATTGATGAAGAAGATAGTATTGAAATCCCTAAAGCAGAAAGTTCTAATGATGATGAATTTGATGAGCCAAAACAAAATCCATTTGAAGGAGCTAAACCTGTAAAATCAAACTCAAAATCTAAAACCCCGGTATTAGATAATTTTGGAAGAGATCTAACACAACAGGCTGAAGAAGGTAAATTAGACCCTGTTGTTGGTAGACAAAAGGAAATAGAACGTATTTCACAGATATTAAGCCGTCGTAAAAAGAACAATCCTATACTCATTGGTGAACCCGGTGTTGGTAAATCAGCTATTGCAGAAGGGCTGGCATTACGTATCATTCAACGTAAAGTATCTCGAATTTTATTTAACAAACGTATTGTATCGTTAGATTTAGCGAGTTTAGTTGCGGGTACAAAATACCGTGGACAGTTTGAAGAGCGTATGAAGGCTTTAATGAATGAATTAGAGAAGAATGACGATATCATCCTTTTTATTGATGAAATTCATACCATAGTTGGTGCCGGAGGCGCTACAGGCTCTTTAGATGCTTCTAATATGTTTAAGCCTGCTTTGGCAAGAGGTGAAATTCAATGTATAGGTGCTACTACCTTGGATGAATTTCGTCAAAACATAGAGAAAGATGGTGCGTTAGAACGACGTTTTCAAAAAGTAATGGTTGAGCCCACTTCTGTGGAAGAAACCATACAAATACTACAAAATATTAAAGATAAATATGAAGATCATCACAATGTAGTTTATACAGATGACGCTATAGAAGCTTGTGTAAAATTGACAAACAGATATATGACAGATCGTTTTTTACCGGACAAAGCTATTGATGCATTAGACGAAGCCGGTTCAAGAATACACATTATGAATATTGTAGTACCAAAACAAGTAGTTGAACTAGAACAGCAGCTTGAAGAGGTTAAAGAGCTTAAAAACAGTGTGGTAAAGAGTCAAAAATATGAAGAAGCCGCACGTTTGAGAGATGATGAAAAACGTATAGAAAAAGAGTTAATAGTCGCACAACAAGCTTGGGAAGATCAGTCAAAATTACATAAAGAAACTGTTACTGAAGACAATGTAGCTGAAGTGGTTTCTATGATGACAGGAATTCCTGTTAACCGTATTGCAGAAGCTGAAAGTAATCGTCTAGCTGAATTACCTAACTTAATAAAAGGTAAAGTAATTGGTCAAGACGAAGCTGTAAGTAAGGTTGTGAAAGCTATACAACGTAACCGTGTTGGCTTAAAAGACCCTAATAAACCTATTGGATCATTTATATTTTTAGGGCAAACAGGTGTAGGTAAAACACAGTTAGCAAAAGTATTGGCTACTCAATTATTTGATTCACCTGATGCGTTGGTACGTATTGATATGAGTGAGTATATGGAAAAATTTGCCATTTCTCGTTTAATTGGTGCACCTCCCGGGTATGTTGGATATGAAGAGGGCGGTCAATTGACAGAAAAAATACGCCGTAAACCTTATGCTGTTGTTTTATTAGATGAAATTGAAAAAGCACATCCTGATGTCTTTAATATGTTATTACAAATTTTAGATGATGGATATATTACAGATAGTTTAGGTAGAAAAATTGATTTTAGACATACTATCATCATCATGACCTCTAATATTGGCTCTCGTCAATTAAAAGATTTTGGTGCCGGTGTAGGTTTTGGTACCGCTTCTAAAAAACAACAAGCTGACTCTCATGCAAGGAGTGTTATAGAAAATGCCTTAAAGAAAAGTTTTGCCCCCGAGTTTTTAAACCGTATTGATGATGTTATTATATTCAATGCCTTAGAGAAAGAAGATATACATGCCATTATTGATATCGAATTAGAAAAATTATTAGACAGAATTGATGGTTTAGGTTATAAACTCACCTTAAGTGATAAAGCCAAGGATTATATTGTCGATAAAGGTTTTGATAGACAATATGGTGCAAGACCTTTAAAACGTGCTATCCAAAAATATATAGAAGATGCTTTGGCGGAAAAGATTGTAAATGCAAAACTCAAAGAACACGATAGTATTTTTATGGATCTTGATGAGGAAAAGGATGAACTGACTATAAAAATTAAAAAGTCTAAAAAACCTGTTAAAGAAAAAGAATAACTATTAGTTAACGTAATTTAGATATAAAAATAGCCGATTTCAAATATATAACAATTTTGATTTGAAAAATATTGTCATTCCGAAAGAGGAACGTCCCAATCCCGATGACTATCGGGAGAGAAATCTCAAAAGTTAGAGATTCCCAGCCTTTGCCGGCAGGCAGTTTACCTCACTTAGGCAAGATTTGAATGACGGAACTCAATGTAAATGCCTGTTCTTAAGTATATTAATTTTGTTTCTATGTCGAACGTTAATCTATGTTAATTATTATCTCTTAAAATGTATGAGTAAATATTTTATTAGTTGTTCTTATTATACTATTTTTAACATTTATTTTATTTCGTTCTTTTCATCTAGATCAAACGAGCAAACCCAAAGGAATATCTAAAGTATCTATTAGTTACTATAATCTTAGTGACCGTAATTTTGAAGCAATTAATGAATTAAACAAAACTCAAATAACATTATTAGAAGATTATTGGAAAGAATTTGAACTTATTAATAATCATGAATTTAAATTTAATTTTCGTTATAGAATTAATATTCAAACTGAAACAAGGAATGAAACTTGGTTTTATGATAATAAACAAGGATATATAGCTAAGCTTAATTATTTTTATAAACCATGCTATAAAATTAATAACTTAAATGAATTTAATAAAAATATATTGGGTTTATAGCTTCTGCTAAGTTAAGGGTTCCTACTCTATACGTTACAATCAAGGTGCTTTTATTGGGTTAATAGATCGTCTAATAATTCCCTTATTGTATTACTATTCCAATTAGCCGGTTCGAATTCTACTAAGGCTACTTTAGCTTGTTTGTCTGGTGTGAATGTAGCTGGTATACTATTGGTTGCAAGCTGTTTGGGCGGATTTGATAACATGTTATAAGTTGGCATTCATAATTATATTTCGAATAAAAACTTTCAACTTTAGAAGCATTATCTGAAGTTATTAAATTGAATACAACCTTATCTTTATCATCATCATATAGCTTTTGAATCATTAGCATTTCTGCGTAGGCAGTCCCAAGGATTCGGGACAGACCTAATTAAGTATAGATTTCTATCTACTCAGGAATGACATTTGTAGAACATATATAATTTATATTTATGAATAAAAATTTCTTGATACTGACTATCCCTGCAGACAGGCCATCGGGGAATTTATAGATTAAAAGTTAGGTAGAAAGCTCCTCATCTATTCATACCGAGATGCATGAGCCGAAAGTAACAATAAACGGAAATACTGCTTTTATTATCTATTACTGGTCAGATTCAGGGACAACCAACGGCAAACCTTTTGCTACTAGAGGAAAATCTACACGTATTTTTGTAAAAGAGAATGGTAAATGACTGTGTATACATGGGCATTATACGTTGTTGCCTGATTAATATAATAACCCTTTTATTCACGTCTTTGCGAAGGAGTTCCGTTCCGATGGCCATCGGGGTGGGACTCCTTCGCAAAGACGTTACTCTAATCAACCAATTCAAAATCAGCCTTTTCAAACTCTTCTCCATTGATTATCAATGAAAGCTGATGTAATCCAATATGTAATTTTCGTGTGGTAATAACCTTAAATGGTTGTTTTCGATTAATGGTTGTCATTGAATTTTTAGGATACTCTTTTTCGCTGATTGTAAATACTTTTCTAAATAAACTACCATTTGCTTTCTGATAATAAAGTCCGTATTCTAAGCGTATTTTGGAATTTGAATTTCCTATATTTTTAAGTTGAAATGTAAACCTCAATGCTTCACCAATCTTAACTTTAGGCGTCAGTATTTGAAAATTATCAATTTGAATATTTTCTAACGACCCAAAACCAAACAACTCCATCATTTCAGTATTTCCTTGTTTTAATAAAGTTCTACTGGCATGTTTAACCAACCAATCGGTTTCTTTTGTTTTTCCTTTCCACTGTTTCACCAACTTAATAGTTATATTCGGATTATTTTTTGAAATGTCATTAAGGTTATTCGCCACACTTCTCCTTACTGATTCTGAATCGTCATTTTTTAAGTTTTCTAAAATTGAAATAATCGGTATAGGATCTTCTTTTAATGCAGGAAGTGCCATTGCCCATGGTAATCTTGGTCGGCAACCTTCGGATGAAAGACGCCTAACCATAGCATGTTCGTGCTTAGTCCACAATAACATTTGAGATAGCATTTGTTCCTGATATTTTATGATAAAAGGGCGGACAGCAAATTCGCAACTGGTGAATTGTGTGATTACTTCAAATGCATTGACTGAAACCTTATAATCATCTAAACCGTATAGCTCAACAAATTCAGGAAGAAACATCCATTCAAAAGCTGCTTCATTAACTCTGTTCTTTTGTAACCGTTTAATAATTTTTAAAACTGCGTTTATAAGTTCATTATAATTTTTAGGTAAATGAGGTTTTAGCATAAGTACAATATGCCTCATTCGCTGTTTTAATTCTCTTTGCTCCCACTCATCATCATAAATATTGTTTAAAAAAGAGTTTTTATCAAAATCATGAAGAACTTGTTTTATAGCTAAGGTAAATTCATCAAAGAACTGTTGATTATAAATATTTTTAAGTAATTCTGCCATTAGGATATTTTAATTGATTTAATAGAAATTTTTTAAGTTCTAACCAGAATAATTCATATCCATTTACAGATCTCCATAAAACTCTTGCACCATGAAACCCTTTACTGTAGGCTTAAAATGAGTAATATAGTTCGTGTCAACAAATCGTCTGATACATCTTTGTCAAATTGCATTCTCTTAATTATATTACAGAAACAAAAATACTAACTTCTGCATTTTCAGGATCTTGAGCCTTTTCTCCATAAACCTCAAAATCAACTATATAAGCTCTATTTAAATCTGTTTTCCAAATTTTTACCCAACTTTCATAAACAACTCCTTTAGTTAGATCTCCTTTTGAAATAAATTTAACATAATTACTTTCATTAAATGATTTTCCCACCATTCCTTTCGGGATAGTATCTAAATTGGAAACCTTGCATCCCAATAAAGTTGTGTAAGGCTGTGTATAATCACCATCATATTCGGTATAAAGCGAATAAATTGTATTATCTATTTTATGGGGGATTTTATCTAAAATGTCTTCAGACATAAATTTCTGCCAAAGTTCACCTATATCTTTTGCTGCTTGTCCGCCTTTATTTGTTGTTCTAACTGAAATACCTATAATACTAAATGCTGCTAATTTTTGTTTCATTATAAATTTTTGTTTTAAAAGACAAAAATATAAAAGCATTATGACAAGAGTGTGTCAGGGGTGTAAATTATTTCTTTCAGCAACTGTATTAAAATAATTCATCAAGTTAAAATTACGATCATCAAATTGTTCAGTGAGTAATTCTAATGACTGTATTTTATCTAACCTAAACTCTCTGTAATTATTTCTTAATCTACACCAAGCAATTAAAATCCAATTCTCTTGTGTGTGATATAGCGCATAAGGTTCTATTACCCTATCAGTAAGTTCTTCTTTACTTATAGAGTGATATTTGATTTTGATCAATATTAAATTTGTAATGGCTATTTGCACTGTTGAAAGGCAGTTACTGGTGGTTTCTTCAGTGAAATTCTGCATATAGAATACTCTTTCTGAAAGTAATTCAACTTTATCTCTATTAGAGTAACGCAATACTGCTTTTACCTTAGTAATTGCTTCTTTATGATTTTTTGTTAATGATCTATCCTTATTTCTTGAAATTAAATTTTCAGCAGTAATTAAAGCATTTGCTTCTTGTTCGGTGAACATTATTGGTGACAGTGTGTAACCTTCAATCAAAGAATAACCTTTACCTTCTTCAGTAAATATTGGGATTCCTGACTCTTCTAATGCTTTGATATCACGATAGGCAGTTCTTACACTTATATCAAATTTTTTAGCAATTTGAGGTGCAGTAACTATTCTTCTTGATTGCAATAAAGTTAGAATTGCTGTTAATCTGGATAATCTCGGTATGTGCTTATTTTTATCCAAACAATTCTTCGCTATCTATGGTAAGATTCTGAATAAAGTTTATTGTCTTTACAATATCATCATGTAATACTTTATCTTCTTCTATAAAAGAGACTTCACTTCGATACATTTGCACTAAAGACTCTAAAAATGGTGAAGTTTTTATAGGCTTCCTAAATTCTAATGCCTGTGCAGCATTTAATAATTCTATAGCTAATATCGTTTCTAAATTATCTACAATTCGCTTTGCTTTTGTAGCTCCGTTTGCCCCCATACTTACATGATCTTCTTGTCCGTTACTCGAAACAATTGAATCTACTGAAGCAGGAGTTGCCAATTGTTTATTCTGACTTACGATACTTGCGGCAGTGTATTGCGGAATCATAAATCCGGAGTTCAATCCGGGATTAGACACTAAAAATGATGGTAAGCCTCTTGAACCTGAAACCAGCTGAAAGGTACGTCGTTCTGAAATATTGCCTAATTCAGCTAAAGCTATACCCAAAAAATCAAAGCCCAACGCCAATGGTTGTCCGTGAAAATTACCACCTGAAATAATTTCATCAGCTTCAGCGAAAATATTAGGATTATCAGTAACCGAATTTATCTCAGTTTCTATCGTTTTTTTTACAAAACTCAAAGTGTCTTTACTAGCTCCATGAACTTGTGGCATACATCTAAATGAATATGGATCTTGTATGTGTTTTTTTTCTTGCGCAATTAATTCACTATCCATCAACAATTCTTTAATTCTCTTTGCTGTTTTCAATTGCCCATTATGAGGTCTCACTAAGTGAATTAGATCATTAAAAGGTTCTATTCTACCATCAAAAGCATCCAGCGAAAGCGCACCAAAAACATCTGTCAGATAAGATAATTTAAAACTCTTTAACAATATAGAAACTCCATAAGCACTCATAAACTGTGTTCCATTTAATAATGCCAAACCTTCTTTAGCTTGCAACTCAATTTTTTGCCATCCGAACTTATCTAGAATTTCCTCACCTGTATAATTTTTATCTTCAAAAGTTACTTCTCCTTTAGCAATCAACGGTAAAGCCAGATGTGCCAATGGAGCTAAATCACCCGATGCTCCTAAAGAACCTTGAGTATAAATTACCGGCAAAACATTATGGTTGTAAAAATCTATCAATCTATTTACCGTAGCTAACTGTACACCTGAATGTCCATAACTTAAGGACTGAATTTTTAAAAATAACATTAATTTTACAATCCCATTCGGCACCTTTTCACCTGTACCACAGGCATGAGACATTACTAAGTTCTCTTGAAGTATTGTTAAGTTTTTAGTAGATATTTTAACATTATATAAGGCTCCAAAACCAGTATTGATACCATACATAGGCTTTTCGCTCTTAGATAATTTCTCATCTAAATATCGCCTGCATTTAGCAATTCTTTTCGTTGCTTCTTCTGACAATACCAATTGTTTATTGGTAGTCACTATTTCATTTATACTTAATAAACTTAAACTTTTGTTATCTATATAATGAGTTTCTTGCATATGAATTTGTAAAGTTCTTCAAAAATAAAAATTAACTACTATTTAAAGTAATTATTAGCATTTAATTACGTCAATTAACTCAAATTTAAGTATTGTAGTTAAAAAATACTATACTTTTGTAAAACAAAAATTATATAAAATATAAAATGAGGAAATTACTGATTACACTAACGGCATTACTAATATTAACTGCATGTAAAAATGAACCTAAAAAAAAGGATTATGTTACCCTTTCAGGGAATATCACAAATGCAACCGGTAATGAATTAAAGATTATCAATAATCTAAATCAACCTGTAAAAACCATCACCGTAAACGAAGATGGTACTTTTAAAGATACTTTAAAGGTTTCTAAAGGTGTATATAATATGTTTGATGGCAGCGAATATGCTGCATTATATTTAGAAAATGACTTTGATATTAATATCGCATTAGATACAAAGGAGTTTGATGAAACATTGACTTTCACTGGAAATGGCAGTGATGGTAGCACATACTTAGCAAAGAAAATGTTATTACAAGAGGAAACTTTTACTAATGTAAATGATCTATATGCTTTGGATAAACCTGAATTCTTAATAGCTCTTGAAAATAAAAAAGCTGATTTTGTTAACCTGAGGGAACAATATAAAAGCTTGGATTCTACTTTAACTGCTAATGATTCTAAAGATACAGAAGGTTTGTTTAAGTTTTTAGCTGGCAGATATGATAAAATGTCAAAAATGGCTAAATTAAAAGGTAAGCCATCACCTAAATTTGTCAACTATGAAAATCATAAAGGAGGTACTACTTCTCTAGATGATTTAAAAGGAAAATATGTATATGTTGATGTTTGGGCAACTTGGTGCGGACCATGTAAAAGAGAAATTCCGTTTTTAAAAGAAGTTGAAAAGGAGTTTCATGGTAAAAATATTGAATTTGTAAGTGTTTCTATAGATAAAAAAGCAGCACACAAAGTATGGAAACAAATGGTAACTGAAAAAGAATTAGTAGGTATTCAACTTTTTGCCGGTGATGATCTACAGTTTGTAAATGATTATGGTATTGAGGGCATTCCTCGTTTTATTTTAATTAATGATAAAGGCAATGTTGTAAATGCTGATGCGCCAAGACCTTCTAACCCTAAACTAAAAGAAGTGCTAAATGGTTTGTTAAATTAAAGCTTATTAAAATATTGAAAATTAAATAATTAAAAGGTTGTGTAAATTCATTAACACAACCTTTTTAAATTATTCTTTTTTTCCTTTCTCACCCTCGACCTCATCTTGAACTTTTGGAATGTTCTTTTTCAATAGATCTATAAAGGCATCAGATAAAAAGTCAATACTATCAGAAGCAGTAAATGTTTCAAATACTTTTGTTTTCATAGCCAAATCGGCCGTTTTTCCGTGTAGGTAGACGCCTAATATTACAGCTTCGAATGATGTATATTGTTGTGCAATCAATCCGGTTATGATACCGGTAAGTACATCTCCACTTCCAGCAGTAGCTAAAGCAGGATTTCCTGTGGTATTAAAGTGAATTTTTCCTTGATGTACAATGGCTGTATATGCTCCTTTTAGTACAATAATTAGTTTGTGTTTTTTAGATAACTTAAGTAGTTTATCTAATTTTTCATAATCATCTTTCCATTTTCCAACTAAACGCTCAAATTCTTTAGGATGTGGCGTCAATACTGAATTTTCTGGCACCAACTTTAATAAACTTTTGTTTTTTGACAACAAGTTAATCGCATCAGCATCTATAACCAAAGGTAATTTATTCTCTTGCAAGAATTTTTTAAACCCTTCTTCTGTTTTGGTGCTAGTACCCATACCAATTCCGATTCCAGTCGCAGTTGGATTAATTTTCGAATTAAAATATTCTAATTCATTTTCTGCATCTACTTCTACCATTGCTTCCGGTATGGACGTCTGTAGAATCTGATAGGCACATTTAGGCACATAAGCGGTTACCAAACCACTTCCTATTGTTAATGCTGCTCTAGATGTTAATGTAACAGCACCTATTTTGCCAAAACTGCCTCCTATTATCAATGAATGCCCATAATCTCCTTTGTGAGAAAATCTTTCTCTAAACTTATATATGGGCAGTACATCATTTTTATTGATTAGTTGAAAATCAGTTTCAACTGAATCTAAATACTCACTATCTAAACCAATATCAATCACATCCCATGAAGTTATATATTCTTGATTATCTGGTAGTAAAAAAGCTAGTTTCGGAGTTTGAAAAGTTAAAATATGGTATGCTTTTATAACAGACTCTACATCTATTATGGGTTTATCAGCAAATAAGCCAGAAGGGAAATCTATAGATAGCACATAAGCATTAGATGCATTGATATACTGGATGGTTTCTTTTAACACACTTTCAGGACTTCTTGACAAACCCAATCCGAAAATAGCATCAATAATCATATCATTTTCTGAAATCTTAGGAAATTCAGAACTACAGGTAATCATTTCGGGCCAAATACCAATCTCTTTTAAACGTTCATAGTTATCTAAAAATGCTTCAGAACGCTTATTACTACAATTAATAACATGGGTATTTACATTGTAACCATGCTGTTTAAGGTGTCTAGCTATTACGAGTCCGTCACCACCATTGTTACCTGTACCGCAGAATACTTGTATAGTAACCGAATCTCCTTGAAGTCTATTATGAATCCATTGAAAACAAGCTGTAGCGACCCGTTCCATTAAATCTAAAGAAGTGATCTTTCCTTTTTCAACAGTTATTTGATCTGCTTTATACAGTTGCTTAGCAGATAATATTTTCATTTGTGAAAAATTTAGCTTTTATATTCACCCATCTCAGCATATTTAGCCATACGTTGTTTTACCAGTTCTTTTTCTGATAGATCTTTTAGCTCACTATATGCTTTTACAATTTGTTTTTCAACAATTTTGAAAGCTTCTTCTCTGTTACTCTGAGCTCCTCCAAAGGGTTCTTTTATAATACCGTCAATTAATTTCAGCCGCTTCATATCTTTTGCAGTTAATTTTAAAGCTTCAGCTGCTTGTTCTTTATACTCCCAACTACGCCATAAAATAGAGGAACATGATTCTGGTGAAATTACAGTATACCAAGTATTCTCCATCATATAAACTCTGTCACCAACACCTATTCCTAATGCGCCACCTGATGCGCCTTCACCTATAACAACCGTAATTATTGGTGTTTTTAAAATGGTCATTTCATAAATATTTCTGGCAATAGCTTCTCCTTGACCACGTTCTTCAGCTTCTAAGCCCGGATAAGCGCCCGGAGTATCTAATAATGTCACTACGGGAATCTTAAACTTTTCTGCCATCTTCATTAATCGCAATGCTTTACGGTAGCCTTCCGGATTTGCCATACCGAAATTACGATACTTACGCGTTTTTGTATTATAGCCTTTTTGTTGACCTATAAACATAAAGGACTGGTTTCCAATTTTACCTAAACCTCCAACCATGGCTTTATCATCCTTTACATTTCTATCACCATGCAATTCCATAAATGTCCCTTTGGTAAATGCATTGATAAAATCTAAAGTATATGGTCTGGAAGGGTGTCTTGACATTTGAACTCTTTGCCAAGCAGTCAGATTTTTATATATCTCTTTTTTTGCTTTTTCAAGTTTCTTCTCGATCTGTTGACATGTTTCGGTAACATCAATATCGCTCTCTTCTCCTATTATCAAACACTTCGATAGCTGCTCTTCTAACTCCTGAATTGGTTTTTCAAAATCTAAATATTCCATTTGACAGTTTTAGTTGGGTGGTACAAATATATAAACTTTGTCCAATTAAAGACTGCTGTAAAATGATAAAAATTGATAAAAAAGGCAATCTTATGCAATAGTCTTATATAAGATCATCTTTTTAATTTGAATATCGCGTTCAATAAAATTGTGAGTAAAATCAGTATTGCTCCATAATAAAAATTAGTACTCATTATTTCATTATTTCCGAATATCAATATTGCTAAAACAATTCCGTAAACGGGTTCTAAATTGTAGGTAAGCATTACTGTAAAAGGACTGATATACTTCATAATATGTACGCTAGCAATGAATGCGTAAGCTGTACAGATAGAGGCTAATATTAATATATATATCCAATCTTTTGAGTTTAGTTTAAAGAATTCTTGACTGAAACCATCATTAGCAAATAATAAATAAATAGATATAAACAATACACCACCAATAAATTCATAAAATGAAATTATTGATGCATTATGTTTCTCAACAAATTTACCGTTGATCACCGCAAATAATGAAGAAAAAAAGGCAGATGAGATTCCTAATAATATTCCTGTTAAGTATTTTATTTCGCTATCTAAAATAATGTAAACTCCTATGGACACCAATAATCCAAAAAGTATTTCATAACGATCAATTTTACGCTTATAAAATATAGGTTCAATTAAAGATGCGAAAAAAGCTCCCGTTGAAAACATGGCTAAGGCTATAGAGACATTGGCTTCTTTTATAGACGCAAAAAAGGTTATCCAATGCAATGCAATAATAATTCCTGCGATAAAAAATTTTAATAAAGCTGAATTGGAAATCTTAGTATTTATCTTGGTGATTTTTATGTATATAAACATTAAGATTCCTGCTATTAGCATTCTATACCACACCAAAGGAATAGCCTCAATAGAAATTAACTCTCCTAATATTGCTGTAAATCCTGCAATAAACACTAAGAAATGTAGATGAAAGTTGTTTCGTAATTTATTGCTTTGCTCTAACATAAAGATATATAGCCAATAGTCCGAATATAATATTAGGCAACCATACCATTAATAGAGGATTATATGTTGCCCCGGCACCTAATACTTCTGAAACTTTCATAAAAAAGACATATATAAACATTAAACTAATACCAACAGCTAAGTTAATACCTATACCGCCTCTCCTCTTTTTTGCTGCTAATGAAACTGCTATTAAAGTTAAAATTATAGAAGATAAGGGTAAACTAGTTCGTTTATATAATTCTACTTTATATTTATTCAAGCTTTTTACACCTCGTTTTTCAGATTTTTTAATATGTTTTATGAGTTGATGCGAAGGCATTTCTTTTGCTAAATAACCTACATATAATAGGTCTTTTGGAAAAAAATTGAAAACAGTATCTAATTTTCTACCTGATTCTATACTATCAATTTGAGCATATATTTTACGCTTTTTATAATTAGTAATGGTATATGTGCTATCCTTTTCATTCCACTTAATGTTTTTACCAATAATTTTATATTTTAATTGTAATCCGTCAAAATGTTCGTATGAAAAATCATATCCGGTATTTCTTTCTAAATTAAAATTTCTAAAATATACAAAATCATTATCGGTCAATTGCAAGTTTACGTTTGCAACACTTGTTTTCTCTTTTTTATTTCTACGAAGGTATGTATCTTCAAAAGTTTCAAAAGTTTTACTTGAATGTGGCACTATAAAATGATTTGCATATAATGCAATACTGCCAATAATTATAGCACCAATAATATACGGTTTTAGTAATCTCTTATATGAAACACCAGAACTATGCATAGCAACAATTTCAGTATTTGATGCTAACTTTGATGTAAATAAAATAGTTGAAATAAATAAACCTAATGGCATAAATGTATTACCATAGTTTATGATAAATGGAATGTAATAATCTTTAATAATTTCTCCAATCCCTAAATTTGGATGTTCTAAAAATCTACCTATTTTTTCTGATACATTTATAGCAATACCTATAGGTAGTAATATCAGTAAAGTAAAGATAAATGAAGTAAAATATTTTTTTAATATGTATTTGTCTAGAATTCGCAATACTTATAGCCGTTTATCCATTTGTTTTACCATGGTATTTTTCCAAGTGGTAAAATCTCCTGCTAATATATGCTTTCTAGCTTCACGAACCAACCACATATAAAATCCGAGGTTATGTATGGTAGCAATTTGTTTTCCTAAATACTCCTTTGCAGCAAACAAGTGACGCAAATATGCTTTAGAATATTGAGTATCTACTGAAGTGATACTCATTTCATCAATGGGTGAAAAATCATCTTCCCATTTTTTGTTTTTAATATTGATGGTACCATGCGCAGTGAATAGCATACCATTTCTAGCATTTCGAGTAGGCATTACACAATCGAACATGTCAATGCCTAAAGCTATATTTTCTAAAATATTAATGGGTGTACCAACTCCCATTAAATATCGTGGTTTATCTTTTGGCAAAATATTACAAACAATATCGGTCATTTCATACATCTCTTCTGCTGGTTCGCCAACTGAAAGTCCACCAATTGCATTACCTTCTGCTCCTACTGAAGCAATAAATTCAGCTGATTGTTCTCGCAAATCTTTATAAGTACTTCCTTGAACTATCGGGAAAAAAGTTTGCTTATAATTATATTTTAAAGGTGTTTTCTCTAAATGTTCAATACAGCGTTTTAACCATCGATGTGTCATATGCATAGAATTCTTGGCATAACCGTATTCACATGGATAAGGTGTACATTCGTCAAAAGCCATAATAATATCTGCGCCAATGCTTCGCTGAATATCCATTGAAGATTCCGGTGAAAAGAAATGTGTAGAACCATCAATATGTGATTTAAACTTCACTCCTTCTTCCGCAATTTTATTATTCCCCGAAAGGGAATATACCTGATAACCACCACTATCAGTAAGTATTGGTCGATTCCAATTCATAAACTTATGTAATCCGCCAGCCTGTTCTAATATGTGAGTTTTTGGGCGTAAATATAAATGGTAAGTATTGCCCAAAATGATATCGGCATTGATGTCCTCTTTTAATTCGTGTTGATGGACTCCCTTAACAGATGCAACCGTACCAACAGGCATAAAAATGGGCGTTTCTATTGTACCATGGTCAGTAGTAATAGTGCCTGCTCTGGCTTTAGAAGTTTGGTCGTTTGCTTTTAAGTCGAATTTCATCACTTAGTTATAAACAGTGAGATTCCTGCCTCCGCAGGAATGACAATCAAAATAATTAAACATTAAATCTAAAGTTCATCATATCACCATTTTGTACGATATATTCTTTTCCTTCAACGGCTAATTTACCTGCTTCTTTTACTTTGGCTTCGCTTCCAAAATGTACAAAATCATCATATTTTATTACTTCAGCACGAATGAAACCTTTTTCAAAATCGGTATGGATAACTCCTGCAGCTTGTGGTGCTGTATCACCAATATGTATGGTCCATGCTCTTACTTCTTTTTCACCTGCAGTAAAATAAGTCTGTAGATTCAATAATTTATATGCTGCTCTAATTAAGCTTGAAGCTCCGGCTTCTTCTAAACCAAGATCATCTAAAAATAATGGACGTTCTTCATAATCTTCGAGCTCAGCAA
>CAYXAZ010000071.1:0-17616 GCA_964463085.1 uncultured Flavobacteriaceae bacterium
CATTCCATTTTTGATGCAAAAATGGTTTCACTGCTTAAAGTAGCAGAAGAAACCAATCAAAATGAATTTATATTTGAACGATTAACTACACAATACAACGATGAAATTCAGTACAAATCTAAAATGCTAAGTACCGTGTTAGAGCCTTTGATTATTGTCTTTTTAGGCGCTTTAGTTGCTGTAATTTTAATAGCAATGTATTTGCCGATGTTCACATTAAGTACTGTTTTAGGTTAACAACGGTCATACGAAAAAAATATATTTTATAAAAGGGGATTTTTCCCCAAAAAAAAAGGGGAAAAACCCCCTTTTGCTATTTTTAAATAATTCTTCATATTTGTAACTTGTTTTTCGAAACAAAAATTGCTATGAAAAATTACTTGCAATTTGTAATTCATTGTGTGAAACCTTTCCTTCCCCTAAATTTCGCCCGATCAAGTTTACATTTATAATACTATCATTCTTCATTTTATAGTTGGTTCTTTTAGAACTTTATAAAATTGCTATGAAGATACTAGTCTGATACATTACGGTAATTGTTTGGAAACTTTCTCCCCTGTTTTCACACTATAGCATTTCATTTTTTTAATAATCAATTAAAACGAAATTATGTCTATAGACTATTATCGTAAGGGGAGAACTTATGAGTTATTTATTAGAAAGGCTTTTAATTATAAAAGCGGAAAAAGATATGGAGCTGATGAATTGTTAATGATAAATCTTTTTTTATATGAGGTTGACGGAATCAACAGAAATCAAAGAATACCAATTAGCCGTCAATTTTTTAAAGTGAAACTATATATTGAAAATGCGTTGATAAAATTGAAAAAGAAGAAAAAATATATCAATTCATACAATCATTTTTCACCATTATTCATTAAACTTAGAAAAGCAATTACAGCTTATGACCTGATGAATATTGTTAATGAAAGTTTAGCTAAAATAATTGAGATTGAAAATCAAATGAAGAGGAGTGCGTAGAATTATTGCTTAATCTTTCTCTTTCCATTTTTCATAAGTTTTCTTGGTTTTAGGGTGGTTTTCAAAAAAAGTATTAATATACTTATCATAAGTATCAATACCACTTTGATAAGCTTCTTTTTCAATGGACTTGATATCCTGCTGTATGGTATAAACATAGAATATTGACCCAAAAGAAATTAGCAACGATAGAATAAAAACAAGCACTGCCCATTTCGGATAAATACTAGCATTTTTAATTTTAGCTTCAAAGCTAGAAAGAAATTCACGTTGCGCGTTTTTGCTCAAAGTCAATTCACGAATCAATTCATTTTTAGCTTCTTGTATTTCTTGAAATTCCAATTTAATCTTTGTATTGCTAATTTTTTGTTGCAATGCTTCCAGTTTCGAAATTCCTTTTTCAAAATTATCAATTTCATTGACCAGTATTTCTGTGATTTCTTCAATTTTTGACATAATTATTATATTTAAATACCCATACCGAGTTCGATTACTTTTTTAATGACTTTAACAGACAACTTTACCGCTATATTTGGTGTCAATTCTACGGTTTTTCCTAATAGTTTAAGTTGGTTGTTTTTAGCTTTAAACAAGCTGATAGTTGGGCTTTTGTTCAGCTCTTTCCCAATATTGATGATTGACATTTTCCGATGCACTTCACTACCTTTTAAATTATAATTATCAAACTCAAACCGAAAACCTTGTAATTGATTTGATTTGTTGATACTAGGAATTACTTTAACCCCGTTGGTTTCCATTGCTTGGATATATGCATCAAAAGACCTGGGCTTAAATTGTCGGATGCTTAAATCATGCCTTCGTTTAATTTCAGAACGTACTTCCTTTGATTGAAATTCCTTTTCAAACTGTACTTGCTTTACAGTAGTTAGTTTCATTTGTTCAGCTACTTTTTCTGCAGCAAATTGACTGCGTTTTCCGATAAAACTATCTTTATATGCCACACCTTTAAAATCAATGCGATTAACATATAAGTGAATGTGCTTATGCTTTTTATCCTGATGTACAAAAGCAATAGCCTGTCTTTCTCCTAATTTCATTTGAGACATAAATTTTTGAGTTATTTTTTCTAAATCTTTTGCTTTTAGTCTTTCGCCATCTTTGATGGTAGGGCTAATGATAAAAGAAAGGGTATTGTGTTTACATCTATAGTTAAGCTCCTGAATCATTTGAAACTCTTTGGTAATCTCCGCAGGAGTTTCACCAATCAGCTGTTGTTTAAAAATAATTTCGGCATCTTTTTCCTGATTCCATCCGTAACGAATAGAAACACCGGTGTGTGATATGGATTTTCCTTTTCCTATCATTGTTCAAATTTTTTAAGATGGATTTTAATTTCATCCGCCAACTGAATAACCGTCTTGGTAAGTTCTGGGTTTCGTTTGTTGAACATGTTCCCAATGGATTTAAAATTATTATGATAGCTAATTAGCATTTTATAAATGTCGATTTGCTCCTCGGTCAACCGCTCAGTTATTTTTTCTTCAAAAGCCACTTTCCTACAATATTCGCTTAATGTCAATCCCGACTTTTTTGCCTTAACTTTCAATACTTTTTTCTCGTAAATCGTGCATCTGAATTTTATAATTTCGTTTTTTGCCTTAAAAGACTTTTTTTTAATCCTGCGACCTTCGGGAGCAGGCAAGGTTGTTTTTGTGGCAACAAAAACACATCTTGAACTTATCTCCATACCATCAGATTTGCCAGAATCATCATTTAGTGTATTGGTGTCTAAATCAATTTCTAAAAAGTCATCATCCAGGCTTAAATCAAGATTTAATTCTAATCTTTCATTCTGATTTCTAGATTCTCTTTTATCTCTTAGCTTATGTTTTCTTTCTAAGGATTGTTTTCTAGAATCAGTATTCCTAAATCTGGAGTTATTTCCGTATCGTCTGTCCATAATTTAATAATTCGTTTAAGTCCTTAAATTTTTTATATACACAGCTATTGTCTATTGCATTTGTATAGTTTTTTGTAAGTAAATCTGCATTCTTTTTTCCTGAAGAATCATTATCTAAAAAGAGGTGTACATTTTCATATTCTTTAAATTTTTTTACTACATGTTTTATAAAAGAGATAGAATTCAAAATAATAATGTCACAGTACCTTGTATCAATATTTTTCAATTCAATTATAGATAGTAAATCAAACATACCTTCAATAACAAATAAATGCTTTCCATATTTTTTTAAATATGTATATGATTTGGGAGAGCTACTATTCTTAAAATACTTATTCCGGAGTTCCCATCCATCCTTTTCATTTTGTAAGCCAATAGCAAAATATTCATCCCCATTAAATTGATATCTTACTTCTTTACAATAGATTCTCGCTGTTACTAATGAGATGTTTCTTGAATTTAGGTACTGGATAAGGGCAGGGTGTTTGATTTCTGAAACTTTTAAAATTTGAATCTTAGATGCTGCCTTTTTAAAATTTGCTTGCTGATGAAAAGAAAAATAAGATATCCCATTATTTAAGAATTCCAAAGCTTCTTTTACAGTACAGTGTTTGATTTTTACAATTAGGTCGATACTATTTCCGCCAATCCCAGTTGAATGGTCATACCATCTATTCAGTTCCTTAGAGACTTTGAAAGAGGCTTGTGTTTCTGACCGCAGGATACTCAGAAACCAAGCTTCTTTCTTCGATTCTTTTACGGGAAAGTGCCCGAATTTTGCAAGTGTTTCCATTACGGAAATGTTACGGGCTCTTTCACAATTTATTTTTTCTTTCATAAGCTTTTTTTAAAATTTTGATAAACTTGTTTTTAAAATTATAGGTTACCCTATTGTATATGCTAGCTAAACCACTAATCATTGTGTTTTTAAGATTCAATTCACACCTTTTTACTAAGTTTAATTTCTTCTTTCACACTCTTTGACTAAACTTTTCACACCATCTGACTAGACAGGTTGTGTTTTCACACGTATCTTCTTTTTAGTGTGATTTTTCTTTTTAACATTTAGTTCAGGCAGAATGACAAAATCTAATAAATTTTTAATATCCTTTTTTGGCTTGCCATTACTAAACTGCTTATCAAGTTTTATAAATCTATAATAGGCTCTATTCAGATTTCCTTTTTTGGCTAATTTTTCACAATACTGCAAAGCATCATCATTTATATAGTTTGGATACATTAAGTTTAGAAACCGATAAACAAAATGGTACTTATCTTCATTTACACCCATAAATTTATCTTCCTGATTCAGGGTGTTTTTATGTATCTTGATGTTGATATTGGTAAATTTCCTACTGTTTACTTTTATTAGGTTATAGGTAAAATAATAATCTGCATTTTGGTTTAATTCTTTAGATGCAATATTTAAAACTTTGTTTCTGAAATGTGCTATTTGCTTGTATTTGTCCTGTATGGATAAATAGCCTTTCAATTGAGAGATAGTACAGGAAAAGCCACCTCTGTCGTGCCAACGGCAACATAATTCATACATTGATTTAGAATAAATAGAATTTAAATTTATGACAATACAAATTTGAAGCCTTGTAAACCCGCCTCCTATATAGCAGAAGAATTGACATGCTGGTGATGGAATAACGAATGTTATGTAATTAGAATGTTCAATGTGCTTTATACTCGAAACTAAACAAGTTATATTTTTTTCAATTTTATTAGTTCCAGGAACATTAAGTTCAAATTTAACATGCTTATTGGATAAAGACATAAAGGCTTTTGATATCCTAGAATAATTATTGTTTTGGTCTAGTTCTCTTAGTTCAATTTTTATTACCTGCTCTATAAACACATGATTTAAATCTTTATTCATAATGTGTTGAAGCTTGTCAATTATTGAATACAAAATATTCTTCTCCAAAGCGGTCTTGTCAAAATGCCCAGTAGAAAAATGATTAGGGAATATTATTTTCTTGCCCTTTTTCAAAACCTATCTTTTATATTTGATAGATTTAACTTCATTTAAAGAATCAAAAAGTTCAGCATGAGGAATAAGTATTCTTCTACCAATAAATGTTGCTTTTATATTTCCTCGATTTATGTGGTTGCGTACTGTTTGCCTGTCAACTTTTAAGAGACTAGCCGCTTCTTTGATGGTGTAGAGTTTATTGGAGTTGTCTTCCTTAGGCTTATTTAAAAGTTTTGTAACTAAACTTTTAATTTCTACAAGCTCTACTTGTATACTTTCGAATGGATTTTGCATAACATTGTCTTTAATTCTCTACAATGTTATGACTGGATTAGCCTTTATAAACTTTATTTAGTTAACGTTTAGCATTTTGTTAAGTATTAAGATATATTTAGAAATAACTTTTAAGTTTTTCATAGATTGGATAATGCATCATACTTTTTGAAATGCCATTTGTATCATCAAACCCTTTTTTTACATTACTGTATCTAGAAGGGGAGAGATTAACTTTAAAGTACTTAGCTAATATTTCGACACTTCTATTTTGGTTTCTTTTATTTATATCTACTATTTTATGAGAATCCATTAAAAATATAAAAACTGCCAATTGTGTTGCAGGCTTGCTTAGATTCGGGCCTAAACTAATCCATTCTCCCTCATTATTAATGACACTATCCTCATTAAGTTTTTTGTATACTTCTTCCCATTTTTCAATCTCATTTAGATAGTTATTATAAATTGTATTTTTCAGCATGGGTTTATCATTTTTTGACAATAGCTTATCTTTATTCCTATAAAATAAATAAGATAAAATGGAAAGACCAATATTAACTAAGGTAATAACTACTATTATAGTTTTATCAAATGCGTTATAAGGCGTCTTAATTCCATATAAAGACATAAAGAATATAATTATTAAAAATAAAAGACCAAAATGAACGAATAATACCAATCTATCTATTTTAGGGTTTGGTATTAGTTTATTTCCACCTAACCAACTCTCACCATAAGGTAGAATTACAAAATAAGATACACCAAGTACAAATAATAAAGAAATAATATTCACAGAAACTATTATAGTCGAAAAATCCATTTTTATAAGTCAAATTAATTAAATACGTCATTCATAAACTTAATTCTATGCTCTTGATTTGGGCGATAGTAATTATTAAATACCTCAATGCTTTTATGGCCTGTATAACTCATAATCACTTTATCGGGTACACCCTCATTTTTCATAATGGTAATAAACGACCTTCTGGCGGTATGAGAACTAATTCTTTCAAATAGGGGGGATTCAGTTTCAATAATCTCATTACCGTATCGCATCGTCTTTTTTATAATGTCAGTATAGTCCATTTTTTCAAAAAGTTCTTTTAAATAATCGTTAAATTTTTGATTTGAGATTGAAGGTAGTTTATATTCGTACTTTTCTAAAATAGCTTGAGAAAAATTATTTAATGGAATCGAAAGTGATTTGGTATTGTCTTTTGCATCAATAACGTTAATAAATCCGTTATGAATATCATTCTTTTTTACTTTAGAGTAATTTGAAAATCGCATGCCTGTACTACACCCAAAAATGAATAAATCTTTTACTTTGATTAGCTTAGTATTCTTCTTTAAATCAAAGTTATAGATGTCATAAACTTGTTCTTTAGTTAAAGCAATTTCACTAGTTACAAACCTTTTAATATTTTTAAATTTTTTAAACTCATCATTATAGGTAAACTTATTATCATAAGCCCAATACAGAAAAGTTTTCAGTAAGCCTATATTTCTACTCAACGTATTTGCTGAGTGATTTTCATTTTCGACACAGTATCTTACAAAATCATTATAGAATTTTTTATTTATGTTCTTAAATTTCAAATTATAAGAATACTCATTTTGAAACTTCTCTAGTAGTCTTTTATTATATTCGTAGCGTTTAATTGTAGTCTCTGTATTTGCTTGGTCAGTTTTATCTTTTTTCTTTTCTAATACGAAAAGGTCATAGATTTTAAAAAAATCATTAATGCTCTTGCTTACTTTTTTGAATTCAATATTAAACTCTTCTCTAGCTTTTTCAATAGTTAGTTCTTCTTGAATCATTCTATATCTACTAGCCAATTCAATAAAAAAGTTAGAATATCTCGATAATTGTGTATTAATAGCTCTTCTCAATTCAGCATCCTTTTTTCTTCCAGATAGATTAATTGGACATTTATTTTTAAAATCCCAATTAACTGGATGAATTTTTTCTCCAGTAGAATAAACAAAAGTTTTTCCTGCATTTTTAAAAGATGCAGTAAAATAGATTAAAGATTTCTTGTTTTTATTCGGATATTTTAGGCGAAATGAAAAATTCATAAAATATAATGGGTGTCGAATTAGGTGTCGTTTATGTTATATTTTAATACAAAAACAAAGATATAATAAATAATAACATTTTCCTAAACCTTCATGGAACTTACGTTATTAACGGTATTGAGGCAAATACGTGATATTAGGTTCAAATACCTCTTTCTCCGCAAAAGGAAACCCGCAACGATAGTTGCGGGTTTTTTGTTTCTAGGAGAGTCAAAAGCTAGCTTTTGTAAACGATTGGGGAACAAAAAATAAAATGTGCAGAGCGCATTTAGGGTTTCTATGATTGGCCAGGATTACCCTTTTGGGATCAACGCAGTTAATCCTACTGAAATAGTAAAAGCTTACTTCAGCTTTTTATTGGATTCTCCAATTAGGATCAACATAATTAATTCTTGTTTTTTCATAAGAATGGAAATAAAAAAACAAAATACGCTTAAACGTATTTAAGGTTTCTATGTTTGTATTGAATCCTGAACAAAATATGTTTTAGTTTAAAGCGCAAATTATACTAAACTATATTCTTTGGCGTTTTGTAAAGAATATGATTTCCCCAAAGTTAAAAAATAATTTATTTTGAAAATAATAGGTATGGGATCAACAACCAAAAACTCACTTACTAAAGGAATTTTTTTCCTCTTATTCTTTATATCCTATATATCGCATGGTCAATTCTATCATGGATTAGAATTTGGTGCAAATATGACCAATGCAGATTTTGTAGTAAATGAATCGGCTGAACCGAGTAGTGCTTTTGGCTTTTACTTAGGTTATCTAGCAGAGCGTGACCTTTCTGATAACTTATACGTGCGATTGGGATTTAACTTTAATAGAAGGCAATTTAATGCTATTAGTAGAAGAGGGATCAATACTACGGATGAAAAATGGGGAATTGACGCCATTGAGATACCGGTTAATTTGGGATATTATGTGAATTGGAATAATAGAAACTTTCAATTCTTTGTAGAAGCTGGTATTAATTTAGGATACAATAGCAGGGTCACCACGAAGAATGATGAAGAAACCATACGATTGGATATTGGTGGTGATGCAGATGTAAAACGAATAGCCATAGGGGCGAATGTAGGTGTGGGACTTTTAATTAAAAAGAGAATGAAGATTCGATTTAATTATTATAATAGCCTAACTAATATTATTAATACCGAAGGGAATGTTTGGAAAAATAAAACTTTTGGTGTTTCACTCAACTATTTTTTAAGAGAAAAACAGGTGTATTAGTTCTTAGATTCATCCTTTAGATTTTCTTTAGATTTAAAAAATACATTCGCTTTATACTATAAACGATAGTTTAACCGTTATAATCTAGGTCAAAAAGATAAAAAATATGATTATTAATTTCTTGTCGTGTAATACTTCCCCTCTAACAGTTTTTGTTCCAAGTACCGAAAACCCTTGGAATGCCATAAAGGTAAGGCACTTGCACAACCGATTAGGTTTTGGCATTGAAACTTCTTTAATAACCAATGCATTAAGTAAAAGTCCTGACGCTTATGTTGATGAACTAATAGATGCTGCCATTAATTTAGCATCTACTGTCTCACCGCCCTGGGCACCATTAGATCCTGAAGACTATGCTACTAATGGATATACCTATGGTGAAGATGAAAATGATGAACTTGTAGATGAAACACAATATACCTTTATTAAAGAACTTATTGACAATAGTGTACGAGGTAGATTGACGCTGTTTTGGCACAATCATTTAGTTACTAGGGCTAATGAATATGAGTTTGCAGGATATGCATTTAGATACTTTTTAACACTACAGAGAAATTGTGTAGGTAATTTTAAAACCTTTATAAGTGAAATGGGTCAAGAAGAGGCCATGTTAAAATTTTTAAATGGTTTTGAAAATACTGCCGGTAGCCCGAATGAGAACTATGCCAGAGAATTGTATGAGCTTTTTTCACTCGGTGAAGGTAATGGTTATACGGAGGACGATATTGTTGAAACTTCACGTGCCTTAACGGGATATAATGAATATACGAATGGAGATAATTCTAGGATACTTTTTAATGAAGCAGCTTTTGATACTGACGATAAGACCATTTTTGGACAAACAGGTAATTGGGGTTATGACGATGTGATAAATATTCTATTTGATCAAAAATCAGAATTGATAGCACGCTTTATCTGCGAGAAGATCTATATAAATTTTGTAAGTCCTGAAGTTGATGACGACATTCGCCAGAATATTATCAATCCGCTTGCAGCTATATTTATAGCCAATAATTTTGAGATAACACCAGTACTTAAGACCTTATTTAAGAGTGAACATTTTTTTGATGAAAAAGCTAGAAATGTTATTGTTAAGAGTCCACTTGACCTTATAATTCAATTTATCACTACCACCGGATTCAATTTTGGAGATTATGATATAAATAAAGAATCTATCAAATATGCCTCTAGGGTTTTTGGACAAAATATACTAAACCCTCCTACGGTTGCCGGATGGGAAGGCAATAGAAATTGGATAAATTCGGGTACTATTACCTTTAGAGCGGCTTATTTATGTAAAGATGTGTTGTATTGGGCCTGGGAAGAAGATGAAGAGCAATTTAGACAGTTTGCTATTAATATATCAGGAAATAGTAATGATGCAGATGTTGTATCTAAAGATATTTTTGAGGCTTTAATAGGTGAAATACCATATACTCTGAATGATTTTGAAACCGGCATTGATATATTTAAAAGTAGAGTACCTTCCAATTATTTCGAGGATAATATATGGACATTGGGTTTTGAAGCTGCCCATCTTCAGGTTCGTGACCTCATAGAATATATAGTCTCTCTGCCAGATTACCAACTTAAATAGAAATGTATGTATAAAGAAAAAAACTTGCATAAAAATTGCAATGCAGATGATCATAATAAATGGAATAGACGTTCTTTCTTACAGACTTTAGGTCTGGGTGGTGCAGGAGCTACTTTAATGATGAACGGTATTCCTATGGCATTTGGGCAACCAACACCTTTATCTGCCGCTTTGGGCAAAGCTGATTCGGGTAGAGTTTTACTAATTGTAAGATTACAAGGTGGTAATGATGGTTTAAATACCATTGTCCCTATTTATGATTATGACCGCTATGTAAATGCCAGACCAACACTAAGGCATGAAATGGTCGACATACATAAATTATCTAATGATTTTGGCGTACCAAAATACTTGCAGAATTCTATGGAACCCATTTGGGAAGGAGGATGTATGAAAGTAGTGCATGGTACAGGATATGAAAATCAAAATTTATCACATTTTACAGGTACCGATAATATGTCTAGAGGTACAGATGATGATTTAATTGAAACAGGTGTTTATGGTCGTTATTTTGAAAGTATTTATCCTGACTATTTATTAAATTTACCTGATGCCCCTCCTGCTGTTCAAATTGGAGGAGTTGGCGATATTATTTTTACCGGTACTGAAAGTAATTTTGCATTTACTATTGCTAATACAAGGCAGTTAGAACAGATCGCTTCAAGTGGGAACTTATTTGATGCAGCTGATGTGCCTGATTGTACCAAAGGGTCACAATTACAATTTATACGTGGTATACTCAACGCTACCTTGAAATATTCGGGAGTTATCAAAGATGCAGTTGCTTCACAAACGAATACTGTAGAATTTCCTGACACCAATTTAGGCCGAGCACTTTCAATTATTTCCAAAACCATTAAAGCCAGAATGGGTACTTGTGTATATATGGTAAATCTTAACGGATTTGATACACATGCCAATCAACCTGAAAAGCATCAACAATTATTGACCAATATCTCAGAATCTATCATGGCATTTTATCGTGATCTCGAACCAAGTGGAAGAGATAGAGATGTATTGACCATGACTTTTTCAGAATTTGGAAGACGTGTACGTGAAAATGGGTCTAACGGTACGGATCATGGCGCTGCAGCACCCATGTTGCTTTTTGGTCCGGCACTTAATGGTAGTGGTTTTATAGGCGAACATCCTAGTTTATCAGATTTGACCAGAGGCGGCAATTTAAAATATACTCAAGATTTTATCAATGTATATGGTACGGTTATGGAACAATGGTTGTGTATTGACCAGAGTGTTATCAATCAATCAATACCAAGACCATATACGGCTATAGATTTAGGTTTTTCTTGCTCAAGTACTGTGGTAAACCATGATTATATAGTTAGAGAGAGTTTTGAACACATGCCTATTTATGATCAAGAAAGAGTCTCAATTAGAATTAATAATAATTTTGAAGGCAACTATAAAATATCTCTTTATAATATTTTAGGACAGCATACAGGTATTTTGTTTGACGATGTCTTAGAACCGGGTCAACATGATATTAGTATTTCTGATCAATTACCTCAATTAAGTACAGGTGTCTATATATACAATATAAATAAGAATAATAGAAACTATAGCAAAAAGATAATTGTTAGCGGTTAATGTTTTTTTCCACTATACCTTCTCAAAATCAACAGCAACCACCTTATATTCAGGTGTCATGGTTTCTTTATCTCCAACATCTCCGGTAATGATATTGATAAAAACATCAGGTTGATGAAAGGTGGTTCTAACAACACCTGGTTTTACCGTATAATTTAGTTTTACAGGAATATTTACACTCCCTCTATCTGAAAAAATGCGAACCGAATCTCCGGCAGCAATTCCTTTTTTACTTGCATCTAGTGGGTTTATTTCTAAATAATCTTGAGGTGAAAGCCTTTGATTGTCCGTTCTACGCGTCATGGTGCCGGAATTATAATGCTCTAATTGTCTTGCTGTAGTTAAGATAAATGGATACTTTGCTCTATGTTCAACCAATTCAGGTGTTTCTTCAAAATCAAAATGATGGAACTTTCCTTTACCACGCTTAAAATCACCGTTTATATGCAGCATTTTGGTATCTGTCCCATCTTTTAAAACAGGCCATTGTAATCCGTTTTTACCCAAACCTTTCCAAGTAATACCATTCATAAAAGGAATCACATCTGCTATCTCAGCCAAAATTTTTGGAGCGTCATATTTACGTCCTGTAGGTTGTTCATAGCCCATTTTGTACATCATATCAATAATAATCTGTCCATCGGGTTTAGAATTGCCAATAGGTTCAACAACTTTATTTACACATTGTACACGTCGTTCCCCATTGGTGAATGTTCCGTTTTTTTCAAAGTAAGAAGAAGCCGGCAAAACTACATGAGCCATTTCAGCTGTCGCACTCATAAATAGTTCTTGTACTATCAATAAATCTAATTTTTCAAATGCTTTACGGATATGATTTGAATTTGGGTCGGTCATCAATGTATCTTCACCAACGATCCACAATGCTTTAAAATCTCCATCCATGGTTGCATTGATCATTTCGGGAATTTTTAAGCCTTCTTCTGTTGGCATCTTCACGCCATATTTATCAGTAAAATAATTTTGAACCTCACTATTGTTCACATCCATATATCCGGCAGTTTGATGAGGTTGAACACCCATATCTGCAGCTCCTTGCACGTTGTTCTGACCACGAAGCGGATTTAAACCAACACCATTTCTACCAATATTACCCGTCATCATAGCAATGTTTGATAATAACATGACGGTTTTACTTCCTTGAAAATGTTCTGTAACACCTAAACCATGAAACTCCATGGCATTATCCGCTTTAGCGTAAGCAATGGCAGCATCACGTACCAATGCTTTAGAAACGCCGGTTAGCTTTTCTAATTCATCCATATCTAAATTGGAAACATGCTCTTTAAAATCAGCATAATACTCTGTATATTTTGTGATAAATTCAGGATTCACCAAATTTTCCTTAATGATATAATGAGCCATCATATTTAAAATAGCAACATTGGTACCGGGCCGTAATTGTAAGTGATATGTGGCTAATTTTGCCAACTTGGTTTGTACAGGGTCAACCACAATACTGGTAACTCCTTGCATAAATAACTGTTTGATCTTTGCTCCGGTTACAGGATGTGCTTCAGTTGGGTTAGCGCCAAATAAGAAAATAGCATCAGTTTTGTCTAGATCTTCAATAGAGTTTGTAGCTGCTCCGGTACCAAATGCTTGTTGCATTCCATAAGCAGTAGGAGCGTGACATACTCTAGCACAACCATCTATATTATTGGTGTTTATAACAGTTCTTATAAACTTTTGCATTAAGTAATTCTCTTCATTTGTTGCTCTAGAAGATGAGATGCCTCCAATACTATTTTTACCGTAATCAGCTTTTATCTGAGTTAGTTTTTTGGCAATATAATCATAAGCTTCATCCCAAGTTACTACTTCAAATTTTCCATTGCGTTTGATAAGCGGTTCTCTTAAACGATCGGGGTGATTATAAAATTGAAATGCAAATCGTCCTTTTAAGCAGGTATGTCCTTGGTTTACTTCAGCTGTTTCTGGTGCTTGAACCCCTTTGATTTGACCATTTATTTTTGATACATCTAATTGACAACCTACTCCGCAATAGGTACAAGTAGTACGAATTACCTCATCTGCAACAATTGTTTTGGTTTCAAATTTATCTGTCAAGGCTTCTGTTGGGCAAGTCTGTACACAAGCGCCACAAGATACACAGGCAGATTCATCAAAAGTAGTATCAAAACCTTTGATGATATTGGTCGCGAATCCACGTCCTGACATAGCTAAGATCATTTCACCTTGAATTTCTTCACAAGCTCTTACACAGCGATAACAATTGATACATTGAGATAGATCTGATTTTATATAAGGATGCGCTCTATCGGGTTCAATGTCTAAATGATTATTTCCTTTTGGGTAACGGACATTCGGAATGCCAATTTGAGCAATGGTCTTTTGGAATTCGGTTGGGTTCTTATTATCAGGAGCAAAAACCTTATCAGAAGGATAATCGGTCAATACCAATTCAACGATATTCTTACGTAAACGCTTCATTTTATCAGTATTGTGATAAATATAAAGACCATCTGCAACAGGCGCATGACATGAAGCCATTGTCTTGGTAAGTCCGCCTTTTTCACGAGCAACTTCTACAGAACATACTCTGCAAGAGCCAAAATTCTCTAATCTATCATCTTGACACATGGTTGGGATAGCATCTTTATCTTCTATTCTTCTTACGAATTTTAAGATGGTTTCGCCTTGTTGTATGTTGTGTGCTATGTTGTTTATATATGCTTTCATTTGTTTCCTTTAATAACCCTTCTAAGGTTTAAAACCCTTGAAGGGTTTGTTTCACGATTACAAAAAATATTCCTTCAATTCATCGTCAAAATATTGCAATGCATTTTTAATCGGCAACGGAATACCTCCACCTAACGCACATAATGAACCTATTTCTAATGTTTCAATTAGATCATCAAATAGTTCTCTGTCAATTTTATAATCCTCTTGTTGTGCTTTTTTTACCATTTCATAGCCACGATGTGAACCTATTCTACATGGATAACATTTACCACAAGATTCATCTGCTGTAAATTCTAATAAATGTTCTAAAAACTGTATCATAGGAAAATCGACAGGTATAGACACTACACTGGCATGACCTAATAAAAAACCATGTTCATTTAATGATTCAAAATCTAATGTTAGGTCATCAATTTTATGAATAGGCACAATTCCGCCTAGCGGACCGCCAATCTGTACAGCTTTTACATCTGATTTAAATCCTTTTCCATACTCATCAAACACAGTTTTTAAAGGAGTACCCATCTCAATTTCATATATTCCGGGTTGATTGAAAAAACTATCGAGTGATACTAATTTTGTGCCTGTAGACTTTCCATTGCCTAAGTTAGCATAAGCTGAACCACCGTTTTCTAGTATCCAATGTACATTCGCAAAGGTTTCAACATTTGAAAGCACTGTTGGTTTACCATATAAACCATATTGAGCAGGGTAGGGCGGACGAACACGTACTTCAGGACGCAATCCTTCAATGGAGTTTAATAAAGCCGTCTCTTCTCCACAAACATATGAACCTTGTCCACGAATAATTTTAAATCGGAAACCATTCAATAAGTTTAATTCTTTTAATTGTTCTATGGCAGTATTTACTTTACGAATAGAATCAGGATATTCTCCACGAATATACAGCACACCAGTATCTGCTCCAACGGTAAGTCCGGTCATTAACATTCCGAAAAGGACTTTATGTGGCTGATGTTCCATCAGATACATATCTGAATATGCTCCCGGGTCACCTTCATCGGCATTACAAACGATGTATTTTTGGTCTGATATCTCTTTAATTACTGCATCTAGTTTAAAATAGAATGGAAACCCTGCACCACCACGTCCACGTAAGTTAGATGTTTTTAATTCATCAATAACTTCTTTGGGTTTGTCTTTAAATTTATCAGTTAAAGCGTAGAAATTTGAAATGTTACCAATATCAGAAGTTAGAATAGGAGTTGTATTGCAGTCTACATTGTAAAGGTTTCTTCCCTTTGAGAACCTGCCTGCCGGCAAAGGCAGGGACGAAGATGGGCTTAGTATTTTTTCTAATTCATCTTTAGTACTAGCAGAATACGTCTTATCATCATACATAAAGGCGTGACTATGATGGCAATGCCCCAAACAAGGTGCATGTCCGATTTTATCAGCATCAATAATAGACTTAAGATTTTCGATTAATTTTTCTTGTGTCTTGGCAACCATGCAGGCTGTTCCATTACACACATGTACTGTTTTATGTTGATTTTCCGGTCTTAAAAAATCGTAGAAAGTAGCTGTACCTAATACTACAGAATCATCAATCATAAAACGTTCTGCCAATTCATGAAATTCTTCTTGTGAAGCTGGTTTTTTAGCTAACTCAGCTATACTCTCAAAGAGATTGTCATCTAATTCTTTTCTATAAGATAATGAACGTATATTTTTATTTGCCATTGCTTGAAATAAGTGTAGGACTAAATTACTAAAATATTGACTAACTCAATAGACTGTATAGTTAAACTTTTTCACAGACAAGAACTATGTGTTTGTTATTTAGATCTGTGGTGAAGAAGAAATAGGAATCACCACCATCTTTTAAGCTGGTTTTTTTACGAATTTGAGCCACAGTTTCAGGAAAATTTCTGACTGTAATGTTTGCTTTTTTTGATGGAATTATCTTTTTAAATTCTTTAAGGTTATAAGGTAGTTGTTTAATTATTTTAAATCGTCTTCCGGGAAAGTTCATTAAATCAGTTGAAGTATATAAATGGCTATTAACATTCAATTTAGACAACTTTAATTGATGTGAAACTTCATTAAAAAATCCTGCTTTTAAGATAGTGCTATTGGGTTCATATAGATAGGTTAGCGGCTCAGAAAAATTAGCTTTTGCATTCTTTTTAAATTCCGATTCAAAAGTTTGTTCAGTATCTTTTGCAATGTTTAGAGTCTTGACTGAGATACTACTTTTATATGATTTTTTTAATATAAAAAGCAGCTCTTTTACTTCATTCTGTAATGCGACAATATGCACTTCTTTTACAAAGTTTAATTCATTGATCGCACTGGTAATATCGAGCATTGGGGAGGCTTTAACAAGAATGTTATTTGTAAATTCAAATATGGTATCTAAATTATCAGGAATGTTTGGCAGGCAATCTTTTAATAGAAAAACTTTTCCTTTAATGTCATTTCTCCTTGAAGGGTCAATATAGATCCAATCATATTGTTTTTGTGAAATTTGAAGTTGTTTTAATCCATCTTTGGATAAAATACTTATATTATTAACATTCAGTAATTGGAAGTTATGGGCAACTATCTTTGAAAGTTCTTTATTTATCTCACAATGTGTAATCTCTTTAAATCGTTTTGAAAAGTAGTAGGTATCAACTCCAAATCCTCCTGTTAGATCAATTATTGAGTTGCCAGAGATTAAATTAGCTTTATATTCTGCTGTAATTTCTGAGGAGGTTTGCTCAATATTTAATTTGTTTGGGTAATATATGTTTGAAGTTTTATAAAATGTAGGTAACTTGCTCTTTGTTTTATATTTAGATTCTATTTGTTCAACTAATTCTTGAATAGTAATATTATCAAATGGACTTCCTTTAAATAGAAGTTTAGGAATGTTAGTATTTAGATTTTGATTGATAAAACCTTGAACTTTGGTATGTAGAATTTTTGGGTTCACTAATTTTGATTTTTCCGTCTTCATGAGGAAGTCCGTCAAGGCGACGTGGTGATCTGTTTATTCATAGCTACCAATTAAAAGATTGCCACAGCATCCGCAAGAAAAGCAGATGTTTCGCAAAGACGTTATTTATTACAAGTCTTTTGTAAGCGATTTTACTATCTTATTTTCAGCTAAAAACTCTTTTAAAACTACCTTTATAGCAGTATATGATGGCACCGCAACGATCATTCCTATAACACCAAAAAGTAAACCTCCAATAATAATTACTAAAA
>CAYXAZ010000072.1:0-17464 GCA_964463085.1 uncultured Flavobacteriaceae bacterium
ATCGGGACAGCACAATTAAGCGAAGTTAAACGAAATCCATTTAAGAAACCCTAATTATAAGCTATACATCTAAAAACTTGCTCTCAATTGTAAATTACCTGTATGTATTGCTTTAGCGGTTTCAGATTTTCTACCTAAGTAATTAAAATTGATATCTAAATAAGCAGTGATCTTCTTTTGGAAAGTCAGGTTCCATGTATAATTAGTGCCTGGTTGTAAACCTTCAAGCATTTGGTATGCAACCGGAGAATTTAGATTCCCTTCAAAATTATTTACAATATAATTTAATGATGTATTGATTGAAAATTTTTGATTACGGGCATATCTAAAGTTAACTCCTAAGTCATGCAACTGTAACGTTTCTAGTCCGTTAACCTGATTTTCTTTATTTTTAAAATTATATAGCACTTCAAATCTTGAATTATTACTATATAAATAGGACAGTTTAGGGTTTACTTCATAACTGTCTAATAAAAAATTTCTATTTGCAAAACTTTGAGATTCGGTTTTATTTTCTGAAATAGCTCCTTTGATATCAAACAGCCAAAATTTGCCCTTTTTATGACTGAATAATAATTGATGTGAAGTGAGATTGTTTTCTTGATCTCCAATTGAAAAAGCTGTTTTATTTCTACTCTTTAAATAAGTATATGTTGTGGAATATTTTTGTTTACCTCTATTGTAAAACAAACTGTTTTTTATATTCATGTTTAAAGCCAATACATCGTCATTAATGGTAAAAGGGTTAAAATCAAAGTCTGCTCCTATTCTTTTTTTCTTACTATCAATTAAAATAAAGGATTGATTTGTAAAATGCGATAGTAGTTTTTTAAACCCTTTTTGATTTGCCCAACTTGACGGATGTATAGTCAATGACTGACTGAATTTATTCTGATTGGTTTTAATAAAATTAATCGTTGGTAGTAATACTCGTACGTAATTCGCTTCATCTTGAAACTGAGCGATTTCAAATTCATCTAATTCCTGAATACCATTATTGTTATAGTCGTTCCATGTATAAAAGCCCAAACCAGTATCAACTTCAATATAACTAAACTCTTGTTGTGGTAAGGTTCCTGAGCTAGTTTCATAGACAGTTTGCAAAGAAATGGCATTTTTAAATAATCGTTGTCTATAACTTATACGTGAATTCAATGATTCTTCATCAGCAATATTAACATTATCAACCGTTCTATAATTTATAAATAATGATAGATCAGCAGTTTTATTTTGTATTAATTTTGATCTCAAAAAATAAGTATTAGCTGCATTAACTCGTTGTAATTTATTTAATTGCAAGCTATCTGTTGTTCTGTAATTATAACCTATCTCTACATAAACCTTTGCAGTATCTCCTACCCCAACATAACCCTCATATTCTAAAAATCGATGACTTAAATCAGCAATAATTTGTGTGTTTTTATCTTTGCGTTCATTATTTTCTGCATTTAGCTTTGCACCTATCCAACTTTTATTAAAGTGATGATCTATAGTTGAATACCATCTAGAAAACTGTGTTTTATTTATTTCAGAATTATTGTTTAAAAAACTTCCCTTTGCATTAATTTTAGTATTATTCAGTTTTAGATCTGCTAAAAAATTGTGTTTAGTTCCTGTAAAATTCTCACTAAAATTCAATTGATCAAATCTATAGGTAATGCTTCCTTTTTTTGCATTTTCAAATGACAATGAAGTTGTAAAGAATTGTTGATTTCCTAAGGGATTGACCAAATCCCAGTCTCTTGTAAATTCAATATTTCTAAAACGTTCTATGGTCTTAAAATCTTTAGTAATGTATTCGTAATTTATAGCACTTTTCAACTTCCATGTTTTATCTAATAATATTTGTTTCCAATTGATCTTGGCCGCAAATCCTTGGTTATTACCATCGTCAAACGATGAGAATAAATTCAGATCATTATCACTATATGCAAATTCAGAGCTAATAGTTGTTTTGGTATTTGGTGAATAATCAGCATTTAAAACAGCTATCTGTAATTTATTAGGTGCTATCAACTGTACTATAGGTTCGTATGATCCTTGAGCTACTCCACCAATAGGAGCTATATATTCATATATTCTACCGGAAGCTATGGTAGTTTGTATGTTATAATTACCATTATTTTGACCTACAAATGTAAATCGAACAGTAAACAGATCATCATCAGGGTTATTTGAAAATACAAAAGTTTCAACTCCGTTCTGCAATTCTTTTTTGTATAATATTTTATTTTCAGAAAATACATCCGCAAAAGCTGAAGGCACTACCATTTGTGAAATATCATCTCCTGCAAGGGATAGAATTTCTTTCTGATTATTATTTAGATCTTGTTGTAAAGTTTGATTTTTAGCATCATTTTCATTATAAAAGCTAACTCCTAATCTTAATTTATCCGTTTTATATTCAGCACCATTATAAGTTACAAATCGAGTATAATTTCTTTCAGAAAATTGATATTCAACTGTAATTCTCATATTAGCAGTTACTGGATAAGTAGGGTTAAATGTAAGCTCAGCAGTATTATAATCAATAATATAATCATTATTTTCGCCTCTTTTTAACGGAATACCATTTACATATACAGTTTCACTACCAGAAATCAATAAAATAAACTGTTCTCTCAAAGTATCGGGAGTTGTTCCTGTAATTTTATAGGGTCCTTGATTGCCTTCTTGCCCAAAAAAAGTATTTCGAGCAAACTCACCTCTAACCAAAGCACCCGAAGCAAAAAAACGAGTTTCACTCTCTTCCTTATCAATAAGGGCATCTAGTTTTACACCTGCTACTTTTTTGCTAAAACGCATAAAGTAATTCTCAGTATTTGTAAAATCAATATCACCGGCCTTTACACTCCAATTTTTACTGTATAGCTCGATAAAAACCCTGTCAAATTCATCTAATCGTTGTGTAAATCCATTTTCTTGAAGTGGCACATTAGTATCTGTTATAGAAGCTCTAATTTTTACTTTTTCAGATAAATTACCAGAAATTTGCAGATCTAAATTAGAATTTACTACAGCATCTTGATTATTACCAATGGTCAATCCTCGAGAGATACTTCCACTGGTATTTAATCCATCAAAAGGGATGAATTTATTTTTTTGATTTTTACTCTTTACACTGTATAATCTAGAAAGATCAGTAGCTTGTGGTACTATCAAACGCTTATCAAACTTAGTATAAACCTTGGTTAAAAATTCAGGTAAGGCATCATATTCAATAATAATATTTTGATATTTTTTCTTATCAATAATCAATTGTGCCTTGGCAAAATCTACACTGTAGTCTGTAGTATCAATTTGTTGTTTTAACTGATTGAGTACCTTAAAATTATATGGACTTATACTCACCGAATCAATTTGAATAGTATCGGAAACAACTTGTATTGATTTAGTTCTAAATTTTTCAGATCGCTTTTGGGCATGAGAAGAAATTCCTATCAATATTAAAAATATGCATATAATTCCCTTCATCAACAGTACAAACGTTTTGACGGTAAAAATAGTTTAAAATTTAACGACACCCCTAAAGTCCACTTAAGGGGGCAATTATTTGTACATTGAAATAGTAAGGAGGAAAAAGTAATATTCAATCTCATTTAAAAAAATGCTGCGAAAATTATCTATTTTAAAACAACGATTGTTGCTCCGGTGGGTTTTCATGTTCTAACAACCAACGCTTACGCCATAAACCACCTGAATAACCTGTAAGTGAGCCATCACTACCAATAACACGATGACAGGGAATAACGATCCAAATTGGATTTTTGCCATTCGCTGAAGCCACAGCTCTGATAGCTTTTATATCCCCCATAGCTTCACTCTGCTTTAAATATGACCTTGTCTCTGCATACGGTATTTGTTGTAATGCATTCCAAACTTCTTTTTGAAAAACGGTTCCTTTCGGATTTAATTTTAAGCTAAATGTCGTTCTTTTATTTTGAAAATATTCATCCAATTGCAAAACACAATCTTGTAAACAACCGGGTATTTTAGTTGAAGTTTCAGCAGTACTATCTACAACTGTAATTGATGATATACCATCATCATCGCCTACAATACGAGCAATACCTATGGGTGTTTTATAATATGTTACGCTATCAAATTCCAAAAACTTTCTTTGAATTTTTTGTGGTTATATGGGCTATTTCCTGAGGCGTTAAATTATAAATATCTACTAACTTATCCAACACATTTATAATATAACTGCTTTCATTACGCTTTCCGCGATAGGGAATTGGTGCTAAATAAGGCGAATCGGTTTCTAAAACGATATGTTCTAATGGAATTTGATTCAAAAATTTATCTAGTCCACCATTTTTAAAAGTGACCACACCACCAATTCCTAATTTCATATGAAAACCTATAGCTCTTTTTGCTTGATCTAATGTACCTGTAAAGCAATGAAAAATGCCATGTAATTTATCATCTTTCACATCTTCTAATACTTCAAATATTTCGTTAAATGCTTCACGACAGTGAATCACAATTGGTAAATTCTTCTCCTTAGCCCATTCTATTTGTTTTTTAAATGCATCTTGTTGTTGTTGAAGAAATGTTTTATCCCAATATAAATCAATTCCTATTTCACCTACAGCATAGAATTTTCTTTTATCTAACCATTCTTTGACTAAATTCAGCTCTTCTTGGTAATTTTCTTTTACACTAGTAGGATGCAGGCCCATCATTAAAAAAACATGTGTCGGAAAATCTTTTTCCAGATCTAGCATTGCTTCGGTATAGCTTGAATTTATTGCAGGTATAAAAAAACGAGAAATACCATTATCTAATGCTCGTTGCATCATTTCATTTCTATCGGTATCAAATTGTTCAGAATATAAGTGGGTGTGAGTATCGGTAATTATCATTATACTATTTTATGGTTAGCAAAGATAATTATATTATTTTTTTATAGTTTAGCAAAACTCTTTAAAAAATTTAATGTATGAAAATATTTCACAATCCCCGTTGCAGTAAAAGCAGGCAAGGTTTAGAGCTTTTAGAAAATTCTAATCAAAATTTTGAAATTGTTGATTATCAGAATAATCCGCCAACAATAAAAGAACTTAAAGAAATTCTAAATATGTTAGGTTTTACTCCTATTCAACTGATTAGAAAAAATGAAGCCATCTGGAAAGAAAACTATAAAGATAAAGACATGAGCGATGATGAGATTATAGAAGCCATGCATAATCACCCTAAATTAATTGAAAGACCTGTCGTTATAAAAGGAAATAAAGCTGTTCTTGGAAGACCTCCGGAAAACATTAAAAAATTGCTCTAAATAACCTAAGTTTGATTATTAATAAACAGCCTGCGGTTTTTGGATAGGTATAAAAATACCTAGAAACGCTATTTTTTAATTCCATCAAAATACTTACATTCGCACGCTATAAAAACTCACATGTGTTTGAAAAGGATTATTCTACTTATTAGTTTCTTATTCTTTTGGGTTTATACCTATGGCCAAGAACCAACTGTTAATAAAATTACAGTTACCGGTAAAGTAATAGACTCTATATCAAAAAAATCTATTGAATTTGCGACTATTTCTTTTAAAAATAATGAAGGAATAGTAGGTACAACGTCTGATAAAAAAGGTAATTTCAGCATGTCGATTCCTTCAGGAATTTATACTATAAAAATTGAATTCCTTTCTTATACTCCAAAAAAATTTATCAATAGAGAATTAAAGCAAGATACCAATTTAGGGAATGTTCAACTATTATTCAGCACTGAAAACTTAGAGGAAGTTGAAGTTGTTGCTCGAGAAAAATTGATCGAATTCAAGGTCAATAAAAAAATCTACAATGCCTCAAAAGATATTGCAAACAGAGGAGGTAATGCAATGGATGTTTTAAATAATACACCTTCAGTTAGAGTTGATGAAGATGGTAATGTAATTATGAGAGGTGCAAGTGCAACTGTTCTAATAGATGGTAAACCTTTATTTGGATTAGATAGTAATACTGATATTTTAAGCGCTATTCCGTCTAATTCTATTGAAAAAGTTGAAATTATAACACGATCAGCTAAATACAGTGCAGATGGTGGTGGTGCAATTTTAAATATAGTTACTAAAAAAAGAAAAGGTTCTGGTCTAAGTGGCTCAATCGATCTACATTTAGGTACACCTGATAATAACGGAGCTTCTACTTTTTTAAATGAAAATACTGACAATATAAATATTTTTTCTACCATTAGCTTCAATAATGAAAAGAAGATAAAGCGTACAACAATTGACCAAACAATTTTTGATGATAATGATAATGTAACAGGCTTTTATGATGAAATTCGCAAAGATGGAAACCAACGAAATAGCTTCTTATTTAGTTTAGGTAGTGATTTTTATATCAATAACAATAATACATTAACTACTTCATTACTTATTAACACAAATAATAAAAATTTTATTTCAACCTTAGGTTTAGAAGACTTTGACGCTACTAACACTTTAGAAAGATCAGCCAATAGAAATGTAGGAGATTTTGATGATGATTCAAGAATTGAGTTATTTTTAAATTATACTACAAAATTCAGTGATGATGGTCATCAACTTTCTTTTGATTTTAAATATGACAATACCGTTTCTAAAAATAATACAACAATTATTGAAAATGTAATAACTCCTCTTTCTGAAAGTATAAATCAAAAAGTAGACAAAGAGCAAAATCTTGACAATTTCTTATTTCAATTAGATTATACGCTACCTTTTAGTAATACTAAAAAGCTAGAGTTAGGATATAAAGGTACATTTCGTCTATACGAAAATGACTTTAAAGTAAGTCAGTTTGATGAAATATTAAGAGATTTTATAACCATAGGTGGTTTTAATGATGTTGTTAATTATGATGAAAAAATACATGCTTTTTACATGCAATATAGTGCTTCGCACGGCAACTTATCATATTCTTTAGGTCTAAGAAGTGAAACTACTGACATTTCTATCGGAGAAAATTCATCAAATAATACCATTTCTAAAAATTATACTGATCTGTTTCCATCTACAACTTTAGATTATGAATTTGAAGGTGGTAGCTATCTATCTCTATATTACAGTAGAGGAATTAACAGACCGTCTATAGCACAAATAAATCCTTTTATTTCTTTAAGTAGTGAACGCTTTCAATCAATTGGTAACCCAGATTTAGACTCATACTTTAATGATTATGTTGAATTGTCATTTGGTAAAGATTTTGAAAAACTATCGGTAATTTCATCTGTGTTTCTTAATTATGCTAAAGATCCGTTTTTGACAGTAATACAAAACGCTGGTCAAAATGCAGATGGTTCTGATATTTTTATAAGAACCCCTATCAATAATGGAAATAAAAATATTATAGGTGTTGATATAGATTTGACTTACCGACCTTTCAAAGGCTTAAGGTTTGGCACTTATATAAACCCTTATAATTTAGATATCTCTAATACTATAGATAATCTTTATAATTTTAATAGTTGGGTTTTGTATGCACAAACTTATGCGTTAGTTTTATTAAATAATGGATTGAGATTTAAAGTAGACCATGGCTACCAATCTTCAATTAAAAATAAGTTAACAACACTAAAAGCTATATATTTCGCAAATATAACCATTAGTAAAAGCCTATTTAAAAAGAAGGCAACCTTAACTTTTAGAGCTAAAGATGTTTTTAATTCTAAATGGTTTTCAACACAATCATTTGAAGCAAATACGAATACGCTAAGAAGAACAAGATATGATCAACGTTTTAACTTATCATTTACCTATAGATTTAAACAGAAAAGAAGAAGTTCAAGAGATCGTGGTAGAGAAGTTAATAAAGATGTGTTGGAAGATAAACAAGATGAAAAGTTATAAATAAAAAAAGGATTGGCAAATGCCAACCCTTTTTTTATTTATAATGTTAAGACCATTACTTTTTTAACTTCTTCGCTTCTCTTCTTAATTTCATTCCTTCTTTAAAAGAACCAAATAACCAATAAGGTACAACAAAAGTTAATAAAAATATTAACATCCAAAATCCCATGGTGAAAACAGTTAAAAAAATAAGAAATCCTATAAATTGTTGAAATTCCATAATAACCTTAATAAATTCACTTCAAAAATACTATATATTTTTAAATCTAAAAAACATCTATAATAAAATTTTTGAATTTTGTAGACAAATAAACCACTATGAACTGGAAGTCCTTAGGTTTGGTTGACAGACTGAAAGTCTGCTTCGTGAAATTACGGCAATTAATTCATGACAATTCATATCTGTTTAACCACAGAGAACACAAAGAAATCTCCGAAATTCTACGCAATCTTCGGGAGAAAATCCGTGTAAATCTGTGAAATTCGGTCAAAATTTTTAGAAGCTAAAGCGAAATGCACTAAAGCACATAGTTTTAACTACATTTGAGACCAATAAATAAGTTTTATTTTTTTAGCTTAACTTAGTAACGGTATTAAACCATTACTCATTTTTATAGTCATAGTATAAATCAAGAAAAAATTGTGATGATACTTAAAAATAATTGGCATATAATAATATTGATATTATTAATTTTTAATGCTACATCTTTTGTAGGACAAAATACTGAACAATCTGAAAAAGTGCTTAAACATTTAACAAAAGAGCAAAAAGATATGTTAGCTGAACAAAAAGTATTAATTGATGAGGCTAAGGTTGCTTTTAAAAACAACTTAACTGTTGAGCAAAAAAATATATTGCGGAATAAAGCATTAACGCGTAATGAAAGATCTAAATTGTTAAAAAAGTCGCTTTCAAAAAAGCAACGATCAGTAATTGATGTTAATAAAAGTTTACTTCGTAATAAAAGAATGAAATTTAAAAGAAGTTTAACAAAAAAACAAACTATAAGATTACGAAGGTTTATAAATAGTAGGGATATTCATGATAGAAAAAGATTGATCAGAAGGTTAAGAAGATTAATCAGAGACAATCTTAATTCAGATAGAATAAATTAGTTAGTTATAAAAATTTAAGCATTTGAAAAAAACTGTATTATTTGCATTTATTACATTATTATTTGGTCTTGATTCATTAGCGCAAAGTAATCAAGAAACCGATAAAGAAATTGATAGTATTATAGAAGAATTGATATTTTCTGACAGTGAAAATTTGTTAGCATATATCGAGCAACTTAATAAATATCAAGTACTATACGCTTCAATAGGTTTTAATGATAAAACTTATTTTTTAGGCCGTGATATAGGACTCAACCAATATAGCTTAACTACTCAGGTTTTTTATGAGCATTCTAATGGAATCTTCTTTGGTATTTCAGGCGCCTTGTATAGTGAGTTTGATCCGAAATGGGATTATACGACATTAACTGCAGGTTATGGAAATCATTTTGGTAAACATAAAAACTTTAGTTATCAACTAAGCTATAATAGATATATCTTTTCTGATGCTAGTTCTGATGATTTCGAAAACAGTATTGATGGTAGTCTAAGTGCTGAAACTAAAAATAGTGCTTTTGGAGTATCTGCAGATGTGGCCTACTTTTTTGGAAAAAGACAAGGATTCCAAAATAGCTTTGATATATATGGCGAAATTGGTCTATTTAAATTAAATGACAATGCCAATATTACTTTCAATCCCCTACTCACTTTTCAATTTGGTAGCGAAAATATAGACACCTCTAGAATTGATAATCTGGGTATTGACACACCATTTCTTGATAGAGTTATAGCATCCTTTGAAAAGTATGATCTTCGTAATATTCAACTACAGTTACCGGTAACTTTAGACTTAAATAACTTTCAAATAGAAGCAGGTTATAATTTTAATTTCCCAAATGCATTAGAATTTGAAAGGAATCTTGATAATTCTTCTTTTTTTAATTTGAGATTAAGCTATATATTTGATCTAAAATAGGTTTATACATACAAAATTACTTCATGCCAAATCTTTTAAACCTGAGTTCGACCTAATACCTTTTCTTTTAATTCTGTATATTAAATCTTAGGCCGAACTCAGGTTTTAAGAATAATTTAACATGAATAAGCTTTTATAGAGGTCTATTATTTTTTTAGTTTGGTATATTCGCGCTTAATTATATCCTTAATATAAGCAATGAAAAAAATTGTTATTCTTTTTCTTTTTTTTGGTTTTACTGGTATTGCCCAACAAAAAGCTATTTCTAAATTTCAACTTTCCGGAAAAGTAATTGATAAAGAAACCCGGCAGCCATTAGAATATGCTACAGTAGTCTTAACATCAGTAAGAAGTAAAAAAGTTACCGGCGGACTTACTGATAGTAAAGGCGAATTCAATATTGAAGTAGCAAGGGGTATGTATAATATTTCTGTTGAATTTATTTCTTTTAAAACACATAAAATTCCAAATAAAAGAATAACTGAAGATATAAATCTTGGTACTATACTATTAGAAGTTGATAGTGAAAATCTTGATGAAATTGAGATTGTTGCAGAAAAGACCACAGTTGAAATAAAATTAGATAAAAAAATATACAATGTGGGTAAAGATTTGACTGTTAGAGGTGGTACAGTAAGTGATGTGTTAGATAATGTACCCTCAGTTTCGGTTGATGTTGAAGGTAATGTAGCTTTACGAGGTAATGATAATGTAAGAATACTTATCAATGGAAAGCCATCCGGGCTTGTAGGTTTAAATTCAACAGATGCATTACGCCAACTACCTGCAGAAGCTATTGAAAAAGTTGAAGTAATAACCTCTCCATCAGCCAGATATGATGCAGAAGGTACTGCCGGAATTTTAAACATTATACTGCGCAGAAGCAAATTACAGGGTTTAAATGGTGCAATTACAACCAATATTGGGTATCCAAATTCAGCAGGAATTTCCGGTAATCTAAATTACAGAACAGGCGATTTTAATTTCTTTACAACATCTGGATATAATTACAGAGAAGTTCCAGGTAATTCATTCAATTTTACAGAATTTTTAAATGGAAATGATCCAAGTACGTTTTTAGAAGAAAATAGAACTTTTGACAGAATCCGAAAAGGAATCAATGTAAATTTTGGCGTAGAATGGTATGTTAACAAAACGGCATCAATAACTACTTCAGTATTTTATAGAGACAGTAATAATGAAAGTAATAATACCAATACTATATTTCAAATAGATGAAAATGGTCTGAAAACTGAAAGTTTAAGACTTGATCCTGAGTTGGAAGACAATAGATCTGTACAGTATTCCGTAAATTATGATAAAAAATTTAAAACGGATGGACATAAACTAACTTTTGATTTTCAATATGAAAACAGTTCTGATGATGAAAATTCTTTGATTACTCAAGACGGTATTCAATCTGAAAGAGTTAGAACATTAGAAAATCAAGAAAGAATTTTGTTACAAACAGATTACGTATTGCCTATTGGAGAGAAAAGTCAATTTGAATTTGGTTATCGAGGTAATTTTAATGAATTAAATACTGATTATACAGTTGAGTTCTTTGAAAACGAAGCTTTTGAGTTAAATACCGATTTAAGTAATAATTTAATTTTTAAAGAAAATATCAATGCAGTTTATTCACAATATGGAAGTAAACTCAAAAAATTCTCTTATCTATTCGGGTTACGATTAGAAGCTACAAGAATTACTATAAATCAAATAATCAGTAATGTTCATGAAGTAAAAAGTTATGCCAATTTTTTTCCTACCATTAATTTAGGATATGAAATTAGTGAAGACCAAAATATAACCTTGGGTTATAACAGGCGTATTAGAAGACCTCGGTCTTATTTTATCAATCCTTTTCCATCTCGGTCTAGTGCAACGAATCTGTTTCAAGGGAATCCAGATTTAGACCCAAGTATATCAAATGCTTTTGATATTGGTTATTTAAACCGTTTTGGTAAACTTACGGTGAACTCTTCTATTTATTATCAACATGCTACCAATGCATTTAATTTTATTAGCGAACCTACAGGAGAAACAGTCACTTTAAATAATCAAGAAGTTCCTGTGGTTAGAAGAACTCCTATAAATTTAGCAAGTAATGATAGGTATGGATTCGAGTTTACACTTACTTATAATCCCAGTAAAAAATGGCGTTTGAATGGTAATTTCAACCTATTTAAATCTATTACTAAAGGAGATTATAATAATCAAAATTTTGATGCAGATAATACCAGTTGGTTTATCAGACTAAATAATAAAGTAACATTGCCCGGTAAAATTGATTGGCAAACACGTATATCTTATCGAGGACCAAGTGAAAACGCTCAAAATAAAAGAAAAGGTATCTTTTCAACTAATTTAGCTTTTAGTAAAGATCTTTTTAAGGAAAAAGCTTCATTAGCCTTTACTATAAGCGATGTGTTTAACTCAAGAAAAATGCAAACAGAAATATTTGTACCGGGATTCTTTACCGGGACAAGTGAGTTTCAATGGAGAGAACGCAGCTTTAATCTGTCATTTACTTACAGATTCAATCAAAAAAAGAAAAGAGAACGTCAACGTAGTTATGATAATGGCGGTGGTGAAGAATTTGGTGGATAGCAAATTTTATTTTTTGTAAGGCTTGTTCTATTTATCGTCAAAATGGGTATAATAATAAAATTGTAATCCCATGAAAAACCTAATACTAACATTATTTTTAACTGTAATTTCAATAACTGCTTTTAGTCAAGATAAATTATCGACCACAACCGGTCATATTAAATTTTTCTCCAGCACTCCAGCAGAAGATATAGAAGCTAATAATTATAAAATTATAAGTAATATCACACCTGAAACAGGAAATATTGTTTTTTCAGTACCCATGCAAAGCTTTGAATTTGAAAAAGCATTAATGCAGAAACATTATAATTCTAAAAAGTTTTTAAACACCAAAACATTTCCTAAAAGTAAATTTAAAGGTACAATTACAAATCTAACTGATATTGATTTTACTAACAATGGTACTTACAAAGCCAATGTTACCGGTAATTTAACAATACATGGAGTTACTAAAGAAGTTTCAGAAAACTTTACGCTCACTATAAAAGATGGAAAAGTAACCGGTTTAACGGAATTTAATATTGTATTGGCTGATTATGGAGTAGTTTTCGCCAAAGGAAAACCATCTACAAATATTTCAAAAACTATAAAAATTATTGCCAATTTAAACTATAGTAAATAATTTTACTGATGAAGTCTAAAGTTTTTAAATATATAGCCATACTAATTGTAATAGCATTAGGGTATGTAGCATATATGTGGTTTATGCCCCATAGAAATGTACAGTCAACCAAAGCATTTGCTACAATTGAAGCTACAGCATTGGTAAATGAATTCTTATCTGATAAAGAAAAAGCTAATAATTTATACTTAGATAGTGAAGGAGAGTCAAAAGTACTGATTGTTACAGGTACAGTAGCTGATATTTCTAAAGATCAATTAGGGCAGCAAGTTGTATTACTTAAAAACTTTTCAGATAAAATGGGTGTTTCTTGCACATTTACTTTAGAAACTAATAGTCAAGCAGAAGATTTAAAAATCGGAAGCAACGCTAAAATTAAAGGAGTTATTAGATCCGGTGCTGAATATGATGAAGATTTAGATTTAACTGAACATGTGATTATTGAAAAGTGTGCTGTAGTTGAATAATATTTATAATGACATCTGTAAGTGATTGTCCCCTTGAGGATTATCGAGATGAAAATATATTTTCATTGAAGATACCGAGCGTAGCTCTTTTAGGGGTGTCAAACTAATAAAAAAAAGGGTTGGTATTAGTTAACCCTTTTTTGTATCATTCAATACTTATTTATAAAATTATATCAAACTCTTCAAGATTTATTTTGAGGATACTATTTAAATTTTATCAAAAACTACTTATAAAATATTGATGTAGAACCCTAATTATCACACCTATAAAAGAATAGCCTAATGTCTAATATCTTTTATGAAACAACAATAATTTAGTACCTTTGTGTAGATACTAACACTACACAAATAATGAAATATAGAATAGAAAAAGATACTATGGGCAAAGTGGAAGTGCCTGCTGCCAATTATTGGGGAGCACAAACCGAACGCTCACGAAATAACTTTAAAATAGGTCCGTCAGCTTCAATGCCATTAGAGATTGTATACGGATTCGCTTATCTTAAAAAAGCTGCTGCTCATACTAATTGTGAATTGGGTGTATTGGCTGAAGACAAACGCGATTTAATTTCAGCTGTTTGCGATGAAATTTTAGACGGAAAACACGATAATCAATTTCCTTTAGTTATTTGGCAAACCGGTTCTGGCACACAAAGTAATATGAATGTCAATGAGGTTATTGCCAATCGTGCTCATGAAATGGCCGGAAATGTAATTGGTGAAGGTGAAAAAACAATACAACCAAATGACGATGTAAATAAATCGCAATCCTCAAACGATACATTCCCAACAGGAATGCATATTGCTTGTTATAAACTGCTTGTAGAAAATACAATTCCCTATATTGAAAAATTACGAGATACATTACATGCTAAATCAATAGCATTTAAAGATATTGTTAAGATCGGACGTACCCACTTGATGGATGCTACTCCATTAACTGTAGGGCAAGAATTTTCAGGCTATGTTTCACAATTAGATCACGGATTAAAAGCCTTAAAAAATACATTAGCACATTTATCAGAATTAGCTCTTGGCGGAACAGCAGTTGGCACCGGATTAAATACGCCGAAAGGATATGATGTATTAGTAGCTCAAAAAATTGCTGAATTTACAGGCTTACCATTTATTACTGCCGAAAATAAATTTGAAGCCTTAGCAGCACACGATGCTATAGTCGAATCACATGGAGCCTTAAAACAATTGGCAGTATCATTAAATAAAATTGCCCATGATATTAGGATGATGGCTTCCGGACCACGGTCAGGTATTGGCGAATTGATCATTCCTGCTAACGAGCCGGGCTCTTCTATCATGCCCGGAAAAGTAAATCCAACCCAAGCAGAAGCTTTAACCATGGTTTGTGCTCAGGTTATTGGTAATGATACAGCTATTACTGTTGGTGGTTTACAAGGGCATTATGAATTGAATGTCTTTAAACCAATGATGGCAGCAAATTTTTTACAATCAGCTCGCTTACTCGGTGACGCTTGCGTTTCATTTAATGACAATTGCGCTACAGGTATCGAAGTAAATCATAAAAAAGTAGTTGAATTATTAAACAATTCATTAATGTTAGTAACTGCTTTAAATACAAAAATCGGCTATTATAAAGCTGCAGAAATTGCAAATACCGCACATAAAAACGGAACGACTTTAAAAGAAGAAGCTATCCGTTTAGGCTATGTTACCGAAGCTCAATATGATGAATGGGTGAAACCTGAAGATATGACAGGAAGTTTTTAAAAACAAATCTCAAAAGGCAAATTCCAAATTCCAAAAAGAGAAGTTGTAAATGTTACAAACATTGAATTTGGTACTTGTTTTTTATTTTTTGGAATTTATTTAATTTTAATAAAAATTAAATTTTATGTGTAACAATTTCAATAAAAAATTTATAGATGAAGCTGCAAAAGCTTTAGAGGATAATAATCTAACTCCAGCTCCGCTTACTTCAGAGAATGAAAAATTTATGAGTGAAGCCGTTAAAGTAGCTATCAAAGGGATGGATGCAAATGAGGGCGGTCCGTTTGGTTGTGTTATTGTAAAAAATGGCAGGATAATAGGGCAAGGTAATAATAAAGTTACTTCAACTAATGACCCAACGGCACATGCAGAGGTTACAGCTATAAGAGATGCTTGTAAAAATCTAAACTCTTTTCAACTAGACGGCTGTATCATCTATACTTCATGTGAACCATGCCCTATGTGTTTAGGTGCCATCTATTGGGCAAGACCAGACAAAGTGTATTATGGTAGTAATCAACAAGATGCTGCTAACATAGGTTTTGACGATGAGTTTATCTATAAAGAAATACCATTGCCTTATGAAAAGCGCAGCATATCTTTTGAGCAATGTGCTCGTGATATTGCCCTAGAAGCTTTTCAAAAATGGGAAGCTAAAGAAGATAAAACTGAATATTAATTATCTATTGAACCTCTAAATTTCCGCCTTTACTTAGTAACTCAATATGATTGAGGTATACTTCATATTCATCTAATCTGGAGATTGAATATTTTCCTTTTTTATAAGGGCTTAACATTTTTCTTTTTCTTCTTTTTAAACGTGAAGATTCGTTTTCTGTAGTTGGGTTGTTTTCTTTCATTTTGGGTCAATTTGCCCATAGATAACGTAAACTGTTACTCATTTATTATATATTGTACTCATTTGAACTCTAAATATCATATAAAAATTAAGTAAAATGCAATTTATTATCTCTTTACTAAGGAAGAGTAAATGATTAAATCTTTTCCAAAGATGAGATTGTCGCAGTCGTCCCGATAGCTATCGGTACTCCTTCGCAATGACATTGCTTTTTTAATGTTCTGATTATTAATAATAAAACTAGTGTTAAGTTAAGTGTACTGTGTCGTATAAGTCGCAGGTATTTTTGTCTCAGGCGATGCAAAAAATATGTGCATAGCCATAGTTACGCAAGTATTTTTTAAAGAAGTATGGGGCAAAAAGAACAAGGCTTGGTTCGGCTAAAGTATGCTTAACTTAACACTAAATACTAAGTCAAACTCATATTTATAAGTACCTTTCTTCAATAATTTTTAAATGATGTAAAACATGACCGGTTAGAATATAACCTAATGCTCGTACTGAAATTTCTGTTTCACTGGCTGTTCCTTTTCGTAGTAACATTTCATTAATAAAACCTTTGAACATTGCTATAGTAGGTTTTCGCACCAAAGAAAATTCTTTTAATAACTCTATAAACGGAATCTGATTTGCATTCGCATTTGAGACATAATCATTTTCATCAAATCCTGCTAAGGCTATTTTATCATTTCTTGATATTCGCAAAGCTCTATATGACATCACTCTTTCTGTATCAATCATATGTTGAACAAGTTCTTTAATTGTCCATTTATTCTCTGCATATGCAAATAACTGCTTTTCTTCGGGTAGGTCCGATAATAGTTCAAAAAAATGAATCAGACTATCTTGTAAATTCTCTATAATTCCTTTATCAGATTTTGAAGCAGCTAAAATATAAGGTTTGTAAAAAGGAGCATATTCGCTATCGGGTAGTTCTAACATATTTCAATTATATTTGGAATCAAATATAAGCATTAATGCAAACATTAATTATCAATATTAAAGAATTACTTCAAGTCAGAGAAACTAACATAGAGAAAGTTTCTGGTGCTGATATGAAAGTGTTACCAACAATAAAAAATGCTTATTTGCTTATTAAAAATGATAATATTAGTGACTTTGGAAAGATGGAAGACCTTAACGGAATCACTGCAGATACAATTATTGACGCTACCGGAAAAATAGTATTACCAACTTGGTGTGATAGTCATACACATATTGTTTATGCCGGTAATCGTGAAGGAGAATTTGTTGATAGAATTAACGGACTTTCTTATGAAGAAAT